>NZ_JAMPKJ010000020.1 GCF_039962115.1 Funiculus sociatus GB2-C1
TCTCTTCAATCTCCGCCCCCTAAAGCGTCTGCCAAATCCTGTAATTGCTTAGTCAGACTACACTTAAGGCTGGTTATTTGGCTACTGGGTCATCCAAATGAGCGAACGGTGAGTTAATCGATTAGGTGGTTCAACACGTAACACAAAAATTATTTGTTTGGGAGCGTGCCGAATTGTAATTCTAGCCCCTGTAATTTCTACATCCCAGTTATTAGAGTAACTCTGCCATTCATTTTGAACTATTCTAAAAATTTTATTGCCAAATTGGTCATAAAATAAAGCACTAATTCTGAATGGGCTTCCAATCTCTTCAGGAGGTTCGATTTTTAAGAGTGACTCCCCAAAAACCTCTATTAAATTGTATGTATCAATTATTGTTGTAACTCCTAAAACAATTTGAGGATGCTCATAACCAATATCAAAAGCCCCAAAGGAAAAACCATTTTCTAAACACTTTGGGCTTAGCAAAGCTCTTTTAATTTTTTCCTTTGACCAAATTTTTTTAGTTACATTATCATGGCAAGTTCCACAAAGCAAAGCCATTTTAGATGGTTCATGCTCTATAGCATCAACAAAAGCTGGATCAATATGCTCGTATTGATAAATAGCACTACCACAAACTACACATCCAAATCCACATCTTTGTCGGATTTCTCTTTTAATCGATAAAGGTATATCTTTACTTAAGCCATGCCTATTTTTATTATTGGAATTTATTTTGTTTCGTCTTTTTGCATCTCCCATAGTTACCTATACCAAAAGTAAGATTTATTTGACCAGTATGTTCACTGTCTAATTTACCAAAAATTAGCCGTCATACTAAGTATTCTAATAGTCAGTAGCATTCTTGTATTAGAGTGCATTATATAAAGATAGCAGTGTTGCTCTAGCGACTTGTAGATAGTAAGCAATTTTATGTAAAACATCACTTGCAAGCATTTCAATCATTGTCGCAGGGAATAATTGACAGTTGAATTTGAGACACTTGAAAATGTAGTGGAAAGCGATCGCGCCTTGAGGAAAAAATGACAGCATCAGAGATTGAGGTTAAGTTCACTGTAGCAGTCCCCAAAGTATCTGAAGAACACATAGCCCAAGCTCAACACAAAGCGCATGAGGCGTTTGTGATGGAACTGCTGAGGCAAGGAGATATCAGTGCGGGAAGGGCGGCAAAACTGTTAGATATAGATCGGTGGCAGCTAGGTGAGCTGATGTTTGTCTATGACATCTCACCTTTTGATGACACAATCACCAGAGAAGAACTAGAACACGAGGTAGCTGAATGCGCCCGTGATTTGGAGAAATTTCCTCAGTGATTGTTGTCTCGGATACTACGCCCCTAAGCGAACTAGCAAAAGTTGGACGGCTGACGTTACTACAGGACATCTTTGGGCGCGTCATCATACCCCTAGAAGTCTACAACGAGGTAACAACGGGAACTCACCCAGCTGTTACAGCAGTGCAGTCAGCAAGTTGGATTGAGGTGCAGTCAGTCACGGATATTAATAAAGTTCTTACCCTTCAAACAGATACAGGGCTTGATTTGGGTGAGTGTGCTGCCATTGTACTTGCTCAGGAGCTGGGAGCGAATCGGCTGCTGATAGATGAGCGTACTGCGCGGCGAGAGGCGCAAGTTCGGGGATTGCCTGTTATTGGCACGATTGGAATACTGTTGCTTGCCAAACAGAGATCGCATATCTCTAGCGTTAAAGAAGTGCTAGACGACTTGATAGCCAACGGCACACGCATTAGTCAACGGCTTTATGATGATGCCTTGACGATCGCAGGAGAGTAGGGCAATATTGTAGTATGCGTATTACAAATAACGGCGCTGCTTTGGGGAATTGCTCACCAAGCGGTTTGAATTGTGCAGTGCTTCGCACTATGGCGCTGCAACGCTTACGCATTTAAGTTTTTAACGATTATCTAACTTTAAAGGTGGTGAGATTGATGACAAAAGCTCTCAATCATGTTGATGTGTGCTTTGTAATTGATACAACTGGCAGTATGGGTGGTTTCATCCAAGAAGCAAAACAGCAATTGTTGGATACAATTCACCTGTTGTCCGCTGATATTGATATCGATTTGCAAGTCGGTTTAGTAGAATACCGCGATCATCCTCCACAAGATACGACTTTTGTAACTCGCGTCTATCCGCTGACTGCGAAGTTGCAGGAGATGCAGAAAAACATCAACAAACTAGAAGCTAACGGTGGTGGAGATCATCCGGAAGCGGTTTATGATGGCGTTCAGGATGCAGCGAATCAGATGAAGTGGAGACGCAACAGTTGTCGCTTCATCTTACTGGTGGGTGATGCGCCGCCACATGGTTTCCACGCAGATCGAGACAGCAGCGGCTTCACGCATACCGATCCGGCACGGTATCCTAATGGCTTAACGGTGCAGTCGGTGACGGCGGCGGCGGAAAATCAGCGGGTAACGGTTCATGCGCTGTGCATGGGAAGCGATCGCACTACGTTGCAGTCGTTTACCGCGATCGCAACTGGGACGGGTGGACAATGTGCGTCTGTCCGCGATGCTAAAGATGTTATCAGTCAAATGGTAACTGTGCTAACTAGCGAATTCCGTAACTTGGAATTTGACGGTAAAGTATTAGATACGGTACAGCGTCTTGGTTCTCTAGATGTCAGCGCTACTGCTGAAACTCTCGCTTGTCCAAGACTGCAAGTTGCATCTGCGATCGCGCGACTTGGAAAGCGTGGCTTTTTAAAGGCATTAATTGTCTAGGTAATGCTTGCGTGACCTAACTTTGTAGAGCATACATACTTTAGTACGAGAGGAACAGTAATAGTGGCTTCGACTTGAGCGAAGCAGCGAACGTGGGAGGAAGGAGCGAAGAACCTGGGAGGTAAGCGATTAAGTAGCTATCCTTTAAAAAGTGTGTAATAACTAACCAGCGGAGTTCCTCTTCTGATTGCGATCGCTTTGCTCTCTTAACTTGCACGCAAGCAATCCCTAATATATATAATTAATGGCGAAACAACGACTCGACACATTATTAGTAGAACTTGATTTATGCGTCTCCCGACAGTTAGCACAACGGCTAATTCGAGCTGGGGAGGTAATGGTAAATCAGCAAGTCATTGATAAGCCGGGAACTGAGGTAGAAACCGAGGCAAAAATTAAAATTAAAGAGCGATCGCGTTTTGTTTCTAGAGGCGGTGAAAAACTTATCCATGCTTTAGAAGAATTTGGCATTTCCGTACAAGATCGTATTTGCTTAGATGGCGGAATTTCTACTGGCGGATTCACAGATTGTTTGCTGCAAGCTGGGGCAAAAAAAGTTTACGGGATTGATGTTGGTTACGGACAAGCTGACTGGAAATTACGCAATGATGAGCGGGTAGTGTTGAAAGAACGGACTAATCTGCGCTATCTCACACCCGAAGAATTGTACGGTGATGAACAGCCAGCAGATTTAACAGTTGTAGATGTTTCGTTTATTTCCCTAACCAAAATTCTCGATGCTTTGTGGCAATTAACGCAGCCTCCCAGAGAAGCGGTATTGTTAGTGAAGCCGCAGTTTGAAGTTGGGCGCGAACGTGTAGGTAAAAAAGGCGTAGTACGAGATACTGACGATCAGGCAAATGCGATTTTTCAGGTATTGCAAACAGCCCAACAATTAGGGTGGAATTATCGCGGCTTAATTTGGTCGCCAATAACTGGCCCGGCTGGGAATATCGAGTATTTGTTGTGGTTAGGAATGGAGAACGCTACACCAAATATAGACTCCACCCCCGTTAATCCAGAGGGGGCTAAGCTGAGCTTAGAGGAGATTAAACAAATTACTCAAGCTGCTGCATCTCACTTTCGGAGTAATTTAAAATCGTAAATTTTTCTGTCATCTTTGTTACTGTTTCTCTAGATTCAGGTGAAATGAAGACAGAAGCATTCAGAGGGCGATCGCATGAGTACCGAAGAACAAGCACGGGGATTGATGGCACAACACCGTCAACACAAAGAACACTTGCATGATTCGATGTTAAGTCGTGCGGAAGCGGCGGAACCCGAAAACGCCCACACCCAGGAACAGGCGCGAGAATTGATGGCGCAGTACCGTCAACATAAGGAACACTTGCACGATTCGATGTTAAGCCGTGCGGAAGCTGAAATTGGTGTTCCCCAGGAAACTACCGACACTTCTGAGTAGCAACGCTTGTTTCTAAATTCTGATCAAACTAGCCTTTGCGTTGGCAGGCTTTGTTTTGCTTCGCGACATGAATGTATAGCCACCATCTTAGTCGTTCGGCATTCCCAGGTTTTGCTGTAATTCCTGGCGCAAGCGATAGAGAATTGTATTTGGTTCGACTTGGCTAAGAATCTCTTGAATCACAGTATTAGCTCCCAGTTGTCCCCAAGTGCAGCCTTGTTCTAGATAAGCCTGCGCCGCACGACCGACCGCGTAAGCTCCGTATCCGGCGATACCAGCTTGCGCGATCGCAGCGGAGCCATAAGCAGTAAGATTAGTTGCATTCTCACCACTAGCGACAGCAGCAGCACTCTTACCCAACCCAAAAACGATACTTGTACCGAGTTCACCCAGCAGCAAGCCACCAGAACTCAATAGAATTGTTTTCAGAAGCTTACCAGCTTCATATCCAGTCATGGGAAGACCGTACAACCTCGCTAGAGAGCGAATCAGAGCCAAATCTGCCACCGTTCCTCCCAAAACGTCCAAAATAGCAATCGGATTAAGGGCGACGGCGAGAGCCTTGTATCTGACAAAACTCCAAATCAGCTTTTCTGCATCAGCGTCAAGCCCTGCTACAGTTTTTTCGGCAATATTCGCCTCAGCAACTCTTGCTTGAACTAAAGCATTGAGAGCCAAAAGCGATCGCCCTTCCCGATTTAAAATATTCAAAATCTTCTGCTTCAACTCGTCTACTTGTGGCGGCGGCGTTTCCCATTCATAACTTATACGACCATCAGGCCATTCAACGCGCACTGAAAGCGGTGCAGGTTCCGCCGCCACCATCACAATTTCATCCTCTTCTAGAGGTCTGGTTAATTGCGTCTCCAAGCTACCAGCACCCAGTTGTTGCAAATTGCGATAAATTGTTTTTCGGTCTATCTCAGGATATAAATCTATCTTGTTAAAGACCAAAATTAAAGGTTTTTGAGTTTGGCGCAATTCGCAAAGCGCCTGATATTCAGTTCGCGTGATGTCACCAGAAACTACAAACAAAATTAAGTCAGCTTGACGCGCTACACCCCGCGCCATTTCTGCGCGTGCTTGTCCCTGAATTTCATCCAATCCAGGCGTATCAATTAACTCCACCTGCACTTTACTATTAGTGCTAGGTGTCCACCGCACCGACCGAGGCCACTGAGTCACGCCATTGAGGGGGCCTGTTTGCAGAATCTTTTCTCCCATCAAGGCGTTCAAAACCGCCGACTTACCACGACTAACTAAACCAAAAGCAGCAATGTGAATAACGCTAGAGTCTAGCTTTTCTAAACTATTCGTCAAAACTTCTAGTTCAGTTTGCAAAGCGGCTGTCGGGGAATGGGGTTTTACCCGTGTTTTGGAAGAATACCAGGATAGCGCTTGTCGTAAACTAGCACGAGCGCGGTTGATGTGAGTTTCTTGCAGGTTGGTACGTGCTGGCTTTGTCTGACGCTCAGCAGGTGCATTAGTTTGGGACGATTGAGGATTCAAGGCTACATAGAACCAGAGGCTACAGATCCATTTTCGTTTAATTACAGTTCGGATGAGATCGCTCTTGATTGGGAAAATATATAATCAAGAGCGCATTTCTACAGTTCAACTGCAAGAAGCGATCGCTTCTTGCTGCGTGTAGCTAGCTATTAAAGCAGATGATTCCCACAGCCGCATTCAACTCAGCAACCCAGGAGGTTACTTACTCCACTCTACAAAAGTAGGTTGTACCTTTGTACCCTTCTCCGTTACCCCACTAAATGAGGCGGAAGCACCGGGGGGAACAGTTGCAGGTTGAGCCAAGATGAAGCCATTATCTATTAAATTGCCTTTGCGATCGCGTACTTCATAATTAACCTTGATATTTTGCGCTGTATCGCCAGTTTGATTAGTAACTCTTCCCTCTAGCAAATTACCATCATATTTCACATTACTGATAGGCATTCTGGCAGCTTCAGCATCAACTGCACTTAGCCTTTGTGGATTAATTGAAGGGGTATTTTGTTTGCACAAAGCACCTAAATTCACAGTTCTGCCATCAGCAGTTTGCATATAGCAAGCTAATGAATCAGTCGGTGATTGTGCGACCAACTCAGATGCAGTGAAAAAAGAAAGTAATAACAATAATACAATTGTAGTTAAGCGCCCAAGTTTTAGCATAATATTTTTTACGTATTATTCATATCTTGCACTATTTTTAATAATCTGGAGGCTGAGCCTGGTAAAGAGAATTAGCCTGCAAAGGCAGGCTTTGTTTGTGTAGCGCCATTTAGTCTGAGCGCACTTTTTCTTAAGGTATTGCCAGTCTCCGATTAACACGGCGACGAGTTCTGAGAGTGTCATCTATTCTGGCTTTCTGTGCCGCTGCACTAGCTGTCAAACCTAAATCTTGCATAATTCTCCAAGCAGCAAGTTCACCAGTTGCACAGCCACCTTCCATGTAACCTTGCGCTGCCAAAGAGCAATGTTCGCCAGCAAAAAAGAGATTGCCTACACGCTCTCTTTCTGCACCAGCAATTGTACTATATTGCCCGACTAACCAACAGGAATAAGAACCACGACTATAACGTTCTCCAGGCCAATAAGCTCGAATTGCTTCGCCTTGTCGCTTAGCAGTAATTCCGGGGAAAATTCGCTCTAATTGTGGTAATAATATTTGAGCTTGAGTTTCCGGAGTTCCACTCCCCAAAGCTACACCGTTGCGTCCGCCTGTATAGTTAGTTATGAAACCGCTAGTACCAGGGGCGTAACGAGTTGGTTCCCAGCTAGATTGAAACCCTAAATCTGTATATACTGCTGCGGTTGAATTATAGCGAGTGCGCCAGATTCTTTCCTGGTAGGCTGTGATTAATTTAGAATTAGTGCCATAGCCTAATTGAGCGATCGCTAACTTTTTCGCAGGGGGTAAATCAACAGCTAGGGGAATTTGTCGCAGGACGCTAAAAGGCAACGTCAATAAAACTCGCTCATAAATGCGATCGAAAGCGCTTGCTCCCGATCGTAAACTTACTTGGTAGCGACCATCAGGAAGGGTGCGAATTGCATCTAAAGCTGTTCCTAATTGGATAAAAGGTGATAATCTCGCCGCGAGTCTTTGAGGAACTTGTTCGTTACCTCCGACAACATGAAAACGCTCATCACTGAACCCGTAGACGCTAAAATCTTTTGGCAAAGGCTCATAAAAGAAGAATAATAAATTTAAACAAGATTGTTCTTCTGGTTCTCTACCGTATTCTGTGGTGTAAGCTAACCGAATCATCTGCCGCAAAATTGGGCTAATTGGTGCAGAGTCTAAATATTGAGCGATTGAGGTACGGTCTAAATTAAGCCCCGCCTGATTGTATGATTTGTAGGTAACTCCATCGCCAATTGCTGCTAAATCCTGAGATATTTTCTGCGCCAAAGGTACGAAAAAATTAGCAACATCGGTGAGAGTATATTTTGTTCCTTGAAAATACCAAGTTTCTCCTACTAACCCGCGATCGATAGGTTTCAGGTTAATGGCGGTTAAGCCGAGTTCGCTGACAAGACGGCGCATGAAAGTATGACCGGAGTCGATAAATTCTCCGCCGAGTTCTACGGTGGTAGAAGTTCCGGCGGCGTTGGGTAAACTCCGCATTCGTCCGCCGATGCGGTTGTTCGCCTCGACAATATCCACAGGAACGCCAGCTTGAGATAAGCGGTAGCCAGCGATTAAACCTGCAATTCCTGCACCTACAATTAGCACTTTAGAACCACTAGCTACTGCAACGGAATCGCGATCGCGTCCCAATGCTGCTGTACCCAGTGCTGAAGCTGCTGCTAAACCTCCATAAAGCAGGCGGCGGCGAGATATTTTTTCGGCGAACATATCGCGGACTTCAGCGGTAGGAATTCCACTGTTGAGGGAAGTTTGAGCGATTTTGTAAGCGCGATGCAGGGTTTCCAGCAGAATAGACCTAGCCATTTTTTGTCAAGTGTGGCAAAGTGCTTTAACAATATATCCTCAGCAAGATGTATTGTCATGTGCAAGAGACGAAGTGAGGAAGTTCTCGATGGGAATCTCAAAGCGATCGCTTTTAAGGTACGCCCCCTTTAGTGGTTATTCGCTTTCCTTAAGTTTGCTGTTAGTTGGAATGCTTACATCAACTGGGGTAGCCCAAACTACTCCCTCCGAGTCAGCCCCTTTTAACGGACTTGGGCTACTAGCCGACGAATCGATCCCCCAGGGGGACAGCAACGAAGCCAGAATTTCCGAAGATGTGGGTTTCAGTCCCCGTTTTGGAGTTGGTTACAGCACATCGGGCGCTGGCTTTGATGCGTTTACCAGCTTCGAGGGTTTTGTTCCCCTATTGCAAACTGCGGGAAGCAACCTGACATTTCTGGAAGGACGGTTGCTTTGGTCAACCAATAATTCTACACTCGGCGGCAATGTATTATTGGGACACCGATTTTACAACTCGTCTGATAATAGAATCTTTGGCGGTTACGTTTCCTATGACAACCGCAACACCGGGAATGCTGTTTTTAACCAACTCGGTACGGGTTTTGAAAGTTTAGGTGAAAACTGGGATTTCCGAATTAACGCTTATATTCCTATTGGCGATACCCGACAAGTAGTGGAAGAAAATGTTTTTGATACGGGTTTGTCGGTTTCTGCGCCTTTTTTTACCGGAAATTTTTTAAGTTTTGTAGGGGAGACTTCGCGCCAAATTAACCGCCGTTTGGAAGCAGCAATGGCGGGATTTGATTTTGAGGCGGGAGCAAAAATAGCGAGTTTGGGCGATTCTGGTGACATCAGAGGCTATGCTGGGCTGTATTATTATGATGCGAATGGTAGCGATGAAATTCTCGGCTGGCGCACCCGATTAGAAGTACGTCCAACTGATAGTTTAAGGTTGGGTTTGTCGGTTCAAGATGACGCAACTTTTGGCACTAATGTTGTGTTGAGTGTGGCGGCAAATTTTCCCGGAAGCCGCCCCAGAGGTAGCAGAAATCAAACATTAGCAAGAATGGGGGAGTGGGTAGCGCGTCAAGTTAATATTATTGTTGATGAACAATTTGAGGCTGAGACGATACGCGATCGCTTCACAGTTTTGGCAACTAATCCCAATACCAATGAGCCATATTTCTTCCAGCACGTTAACTTAGATGCACAGGTGGGAAATGGTACTTTTGAGCTTCCATTTGGTACGCTACAAGATGCGCTGAGTGTAGCTAAGTCTGACAATATTATTTATGTGCAACCAGGTAAAAATTTAACTGAAATTCCCACCTTCACTCTCCCAAATAATGTAGCGCTATTGTCAACTGCCCCTGTGCAAAATATTAATGGTGTAGTATTACCGCTTTCTGGTGCTGGGGTACAGCCTATAGTTAGAGGAGGTGTCACTTTAGGGAATAATAACACCATTTCTGGGTTTGCGATCGCTAACCCCAACGGCGCTGGCATCACTGGAAATAACATCAGCAATCCGACAATTCGAGAGAATGCGATCGCTAACACAGCAACTGATGGCATCCGATTAGATAATCCTACTGGCAAAGTTACTATTTCTAACAACAACTTTTCTAATATTGATGGTAATGGCATTAGTATCAACACTGCCAATACTCAATCCGAGTTAGTCATAGATTCAAATATCATTACCCGCGACATTAGCGGTTTTGGTTTCACAGGAATTAAGATTGTAGCTGGTGATGATACCGTAACCACAGCCACCATTTCTAATAACAAAATTTCCGAAAGTATGTTTAGAGGTATTCAAATAGATGCTGTGGGCAATTCCCAAACTCGCCTGTTAGTCGAGTCTAATACTATTAGTGGCAGTCAATTTAATGGAATTACCATCAATGCCGATGAAAACGCCCAAATTTCCACCAGTGTCCGATTAAACACCCTGAGAAACAATAATGTTGTTGGCGCTTTTGGCGGCGGCGAATTTGACGCGCAAGCTTATAGTAACTCTTCGGTTTGCTTGCAACTTGATAATAATAAAAGCACACCGAGTACCAACGGACAGGATTATAATTTAGCCAATAACAATGTTGGCATTTCTACATTCCAAGTTGAGGATACGCTGGCAACAAATACTGGCACTGTTACTGAGAATCCTGCACCATTAGACTTACCGAAAGTACCGCGTGGAACTTGTGGCTTTCCGTAGGATTAAGAATACAGATAATAATTAAAGCCCGCCTATGCGGGCTTTAATTATTATCTGTATTCAGTCGGTCGGCGTTTTCTAACTTCCCGCGATCGCGCTTTGCTGTGACTCCGGCAAAATCCGCCCTACCGCTTGTTTCACGAAAGACTGCAAGAAAACCGTGCGTTGATTTTGCTGGAAAACTCTTTGCAGCGTCTCTTTTAATTGGTCAATATTAAAAGGATGCCCCTCGGCGGTTATACTGGCTTCCTGCGCTTGGAAGTATTCAATCAAGCACATTCCTGCCAACCGAGTTAGATAGGCGGCGCTGACGCCCTGAACTGCGCCTCCAGCGACAAAAGTGATGGCATTGCCTTTGAGAATACCGCCGATGGTTTGAGTAGAAAGTTCTACCAAACCAAGTTTAAGCATCAAGCTACCCATTGTTCCCGCCACTGTCTGCGCTTGCTGGAGGGAGAATTTTTGCTGATACATAGCGCCCAAATCTATCACCATTTGGGCATTAATCGCAGCAGTTGCCAACAAGTCTAGGGCTGGTACGGGGTTGGCAAAAGCTGTAGCAGCTGCTATCCACTGGAATTGTTCAATTACCGGTAAGGCGCGATCGCGTCTTACCTCATTTAAGGCTGTTTTCGCCTCTGTTTTCAACGCACCAGCTACCCGGAAGGTAGTTGTCCACACCAACTGTTGACTTTCTTGGGCTAAAATTTCACTCAAGCGACCAGTCAGTACACTCATGTCTGGGGCTGGAGTTTCCATCCATTCTTGCACCGAACCATCAGAGGAATGCTGACGCACTTTGATCGGACTAGGAGAGGCAGCGATCGCTACTACATCCTCTGCCATCATCATTGATAGCATCCGTTGCCGTAACTGTTGCAACACAGTCGCGCCCTCTTCTGGCAAATATTGGTCTTGCTTGTTAAAAACCAATACCGGTCGATGATTTGCTCTCACCAGCTGCTTTAATATTTGATACTCTGGGTCTGTCAAATCCCCATTTGTGACAAATAGCACTAAATCTGACCTCTCCTCCAACCCCTCCCCTAACAGCGGAGGGGAGTCTGACACCTTCCCTTTAAGGGAAGAAGGCTGAATCGTTAGGTCAGTCGCAGTAAATAAAGCTGGTGTCTCCTGCAAATCCAGTTTTTGCTGCTGTTGAGGAACCCAGTTTGACTTTAAAACTTGAATTAAGGTAGTTTTCCCTACCGCCTTCCCACCAGTAACAGCCAGGTGTATCTCTTGGCGATCTATTTCGGCTACGAGTTGCCCAACTTTTTCTCGCAGTTTACCATTGGTAACGCGACCTTCTGCTTCTGTCTCTAATTGAGTAATAACAGCTTGTGCTTGCGTGATCGCGTCTTCCACCGTTTCCCTGTCTATCTTACCCATCTCTGGCAACTTAGTTTCTTTAGCTGTCCTTCCGAACCACCAGAAACCAGTACCGACTGCTAAAGCGCCCAACATCCCCAACTCACCGAGATGTAATACCGAATGATGCAGACTCTGCAACATCCACAGCGATAATGATAAGCCTACTCCCCCCACCAAAACGGGTCGCCGCAAGTTGACAGCCATAAACAGTTAAATGTAATTCTAAATACTTATTTACCAGCATAAAACAAAACCCTGCAACCGTTTCCGATTACAGGGTTTGTTTTACTACTAAGTGGCGGGAAGTGGATTTGAACCACTGACCTTCGGGTTATGAGCCCGACGAGCTACCAGGCTGCTCTATCCCGCGTTGCCGCTTTCACTTATTTAATATAACACTAAATTCACGAATGTGACAACTAAAGCAAAGATAATTCTCCAACTACCTCTAAACGCTTGAATTTGCCCAGGCTCATAAAGTGTTCAGATAGAGTTTCCGCCACGGTGGGAGTAATCCAGCCCATCTGCTTGAGCAAGTGAATGGCAACGGCATATTTAGCTCGTCCGGCACCATCCATTACCTTAATTGCCAGCCCCATGCCAACACCTTCTCTACCGATGCACTCAATCCCTTCAGCACCGCCTTTGCTGACGATTTCCCCTTCGGTTAAGCGCATCAGTTCTGTATCAAATTCCCCTTCTCCTGCCACTAGAGTCGGGTGATGAGTCATAGCGCGGACGATGCGCTCCATATCCAAATTGTTACCAGAGGCAAGCTGAGCAAACAAGGTAGCCATTTGCCCCAGTTGCATGAAGTAGGTAGGAGCGCCACAATCATCGTGGGCGCTAATAAACTCTGCCGCAGGCATTCGCAGCAACTCGGCAACTTTGCCTAAAATTAGCTGCTGAACTGGGTGATTGCGCTGCAAATAGGTATTCAAAGGCCAATTTCTTGCCTGACAAACCGCGAGCATCCCCGCGTGTTTCCCGGAACAATTGTATTCCAGAGGACTCTTCTTGCCTGGTGGAATTGGACACTGGAGTGCCGAAGGATCGACATCGCTGCGCCAAAGGATGTTAAACGCTTGCCTTACCTGCTGGGTAGTCCCCTTGTGAGAACTACAGATAATCGCTAAGTCTCGATCCGTCAGGTTGTAGCGTTCCAGGGTACCAGTGGTGGTGACTGCTAGTGCCTGAAATGGCTTGAGTGCGGAACGGACGAAAGCGGCTGTTTCTGCGCTACCCGCAACCGATAGTACGCGCCCCCGGTTGTCGCATACGACTGCTTGGGCGCGGTGTGTTGATTCGATAATGCCTTCGCGCAGCAACCGGACTTCGAGTTCTGCGGCTTGAGTTCTTTTTCCCCTTGTCATGGGTAAGACTTTAACATTTTTTGTCGATTGTCAGTAGTCATTTGTTCATTGTCAGTAGTGATTTGTTGGTTGGGGTTGGAACTGGGAAAGTTGTTAGAACCTCCTGCAACGTTTCAACTTGACAAATCTTCCCTAAGCAATGAGTAATTACAAAAAGTTCCAGATTATGCCACCAGCAACGAAAAATAAGGCGAGGATGCCGAATGTTCGCTGCAAGCGCTGGAAAATCGGCTGGATTTGGTAGGTGACAATGAAGCGATCGCGTGCCAAAATCTCTTCCGGCTTCGTCCAGCATTGACCGTCATACCAGCCTGATTCCTCATAAAATACTGTAGAACTCGAAAGGCGCGATCGCACGTAAGACCAGCCTAAATATAGTCGCAACAGTGCGAATACCACTCCCACGGAAGCGATTGCCCCACCACAGATGATAAACTTGCCCAGATACTTTCCCGGAGCAAAACTAGCCGCCGACAGCGGTGCTGCTATCATCCACGATATCCCCCAAAGCACCGCCAGCTTTTTGAGATAATCTCCCAAATCTTGCGTCACCCAGCAAAATAACCAGGAATCCTTCAACTCCTGGTACTCATTAATAGGCTGCTGTTCAGTTGGAACCGGGCAAACAGTAACTGTCGATTCCATCATGGTCTTATTCTCCCACTGGCTGGGATGCTGTAAACTCTATTCGTTCAGCGTGTCCCCAAAATGCTTCCAGATTATAAAACTCGCGCTCTGGAGGAAGCAAGATATGAACAATTACATCGCCGTAGTCCATGACTATCCAGCTGCCCTCTGCTTTTCCTTCCACACGCAGTGGTAGCCGTTGGCACTGTGTTTCCACCTTTTCTTCAATCGACTGCGCGATCGCCCTTACCTGTACCCTAGAGAATCCGGTAGCGATCGCAAAGTAATCTGCTAGATAGGATACCTCTGCCACATTTAGCAATACAATATCAGACGCTTTGCGGTCATCTGCTGCTGTGGCAACTGTCATTGCCAGTTCTTGAGAAGCGTTCTGTTTTTCTGCATTTACGGGACGCACGGGCAACCCATTCGTCCCTGTTCGGCTAGAGAGTAATGTTTCCTCTGTGCTGGGCGTTGTCGAATGTACCTTAAACTGTTCTGACATTAAATCCTTATTTCCTTGTTCAAAAACACCTATAAATTCGTCAACAATTGATTTAACTTACAGCGACCCTGACTAAATCCCCAATTATGAATTCTAAATTTCAAATTATGATTTTTGGGCTTCCCGCCTCAAGTTTCTCTAGCTGCCAACTTTTTTACTTTTGATCATTTCTTCTGCTGATTGCTGCTTTTTGCTAGCCATTTGCAATGCCCAATTCCGGGTACGGATCGTGCGCGGATGAATTAAGCAACGGGTATCGAGTAGATATTTCAGAGAATAATCGCAAACCAGCCAAACAGCTTTGTAGAGATTTTCCCAGGCAGCTTGTCTCAAAGCTTCTAACTCACGTGTATCGCCTCTACCTGGTTCTAGGCTATCAGCTAAAAATACGATACAACTCAAGTTACTCATGCCTGGTCTGCCCAAGGTGTGATCCTGAATTGCCTGCAAAATTTCTTCATCAAATATTCCAAATTTGTCTCTAGCTACAATTGCACTGACATCTGCGTGCAGCAAATGCGGATTCTCTTCGTCCACAGGGTCTATTTCCAGTCCTTCTTCCTGTGCCATTTGCAACAGTACAGAAGGCTTAAAATATTTAGCCAGGTCGTGCATCAAGCCGCTGGTTGCCGCTTTTTCGACATCAAGGTGATAATGCAGTGCTAGAGATGCAGCCATCTGCTCAACGCCCAGAATGTGTTTTATCCGAGGGGCAGGGACATTATCTGCTAACCAGGCTAAGACGCGATCGCGCTTAATTGCCACAAATTCCATAAAATAAACGGTAGATGCGTTGAACGACTACTCTGGCGAGAGCAAGAGCGGGTGCTTTTTTCCCAGCAGTTAGTAGGGCGTGATCAACGCCTTAGAGGTTCGCTTGCTGCGAGCATCGCACATAAATCCAAAAGCAACCGCCGCATTGCTCCCATTCTAGATCAATGCAACGAAACCTCGCCAAACAGCTTCTCATACCTGTCCAGAGCTGTATTGAAAGCATAATTTTCAATAGCGTACTCTCTGCCTTGCTTACCCAGCACTTCGGCTTTGTCCGGATTTTTATACAAATCTAAAATTGCTGCCGCTAGAGCCTCGCTATCTTCCGGGGGTACGACAATACCACCTTTGCTCTGCTGCACTGCTTTAGCTGCCGTACCAGTAGAGGGAACAGAAGCTATTATCGGGCGACCGCTGGCTAATAACAGCTGGATTTTAGAAGGCATATTGAAGGAGATCACGTTTTCTTTTTGCATCACCATTCCAATATCAGCCGCCGCCAGCATTTGCGGCAGTTCTTTTCGCGGTTGAAATGGTAGCAGCAAAACGTTAGTAGCATCTATGTTTTGACGGTACAGCTCCAAATCTTGCAACGCTTTTTCCTCTCCCACAATTACAACAGCAATTTCTGGAATATGCTTGAGGCGAGCGGCTGCATCGATAAGGGCTGTCAAAGGTTGGGTGCGACCAATATTACCGGAGTAGAGAACAACAAATTTACCGTTAAGTTGATGAGCCTTACGGAAGGGACTATCTTCTTTTGGTAAGGGTTGGATAAAGTTAATATCAACCCAGTTGGGAATTAGTACAATTTTGTTTTCTTGAACACCTTTGCCCACCAAATTGTCAACAAACCCATCACTAATGACACTAATCTTAGTTGCACTCCAATAGGCAAATTTTTCCAGTCCTTCAAAGATGCGAATCATCCGTTTGTTTGTGAGCAGGCCTGTATGGACGGCTGCTTCCGGCAAAATATCCTGAAGATTTAATATCACTGGGCAACGGTGCAACCATCCCAGCATCGCCGCCGGAACGGCAACTGGCAGGGGCGGCACAGTTAAAAGAATCACATCCGGGCGCAGACCTTTAAGAGCATGAACTAAGCTGATGAGGACAAAGCTGGCATCCAACATCATTCGATCCAACAAACCCGGATTAGGGCGAATCCAGACATAATTACGCTGAACTGCCACACCCTTTTTCTTTTCGGTCATGTACAATTTGCCCTTATATTCATCGTATATGCGCCGTTGCGGATAGTTGGGCATGGCGGTGACAACACGCACTTCATGACCTTGTCGTACTAGACCTTCTGCTAGTTCGGTCATTAAAGGGGCAATGCCTATGGGTTCGGGATGGTAGTTATAGGAATAAATCAAAATCCGCATTTTTCTAGGTTCAACCACATTTTGAGCGGAAAGCTTCTACCTAGTTTAATCGCGGCTAGTCCTATGTGGCAGCGATCGCGTATCCTGCTTGTAGTTGATTTCGCTCATAATCTGTAGCTAAGTGAAGTGTGTACTCACTACAGACACATTCTTAACTGTAAATTGTTCCATATTTAAGTTACCTACCTAAAGGAGCTAAGAGCCTAGCTAGGACTGGATTTTTCCTTCTTGGCTTGTAAATGCCCGACTTTGACTAGCTTACTACTGCGATCGCAGTAGTAAGCCACTCAGCGAAGGATTTTTCTTCGCATTAACAAGCAATTTCGCCCGTCACTCATCCGGATGTAACAAAGTTCATCCGTAAACTGTTGCATAAATATCAATCCCCTCCCCCCTTCATTTTCCAAGGGGTCAAAATCCTTTTGGTTTAATAATGAAAGCTTTGATTGCAGCTTTGCTTCTAAATCAAATCGCTCTCCGTAGTCCCAAACCCGCATTTCCAGGTAGCTAGCAAAAACTTTCACCTGGATTTCAATGGGAGTATTCCGCGGTAAGTCTTTGTGAGCATGGCGAACCGCATTGGTGAAGCCTTCTGTCAAGGCAACCTGACATTGCCACCATAATTCATAGGGCAGCAACGGTAGAGTAAGCTGCTCAAACCATTGCAAAACTTCTGTTAAAGCATTCAAATCCGTCTCAACCTGAAGACGGGACTGTACCAGCGGTTGTTCCTTTTGCATTAACAGAAGTAATTGGGGTTTCCTAATAAGCACCACTGTTTTTGCGAAATAAGATCAGGACAGTTTTAACAATTAGCTGGATATCGTAAATCAAGCTCCAGTTTTGCTGATAGCGTAAATCTAAGCGGATTACGTCTTCAAAATTGCGTACTTGGCTTCGCCCATTTACCTGCCACTCCCCTGTCATACCGGGTTTCACATCTAAACGCTGCCATTCTGGCACTTCATAGCGCTCAACTTCATCCGGCGTAGGTGGTCTAGTGCCTACCAAACTCATCTCCCCTTTGAGTACATTCCAAAACTGAGGCAGTTCATCCAAACTACTCTTGCGTAAAAAGCGACCCACCCGCGTCACTCGCGGATCGTTTTCATTCTTGAAAAATGCACCCGTAGCTTGGTTTTCGATTTTGTCTTTCAGTGCTTCCGCATTTACGCACATCGAGCGAAATTTCCAAACCCGAAACCGTCTACCCATCCAACCACAGCGAGTCTGACTAAAGAAGATTGGCCCAGGATCGTCTACTTTTATGGCAATAACAATGGGGATAAACAAAATTGCTGAAATGACCAAACCTATCAGCGCCCCCACCACGTCAATACAACGCTTCACCCAGGAACGCACCGAAGGATGAGTTTCTGGTAGCTGTTTGTCTGACTTTTGTCCAGGTTTAGGTGTGGTGGCGTCTTTCGACTGCTCAATCGTCAAAACCTGATCCAGTCCCGTCATCGCCAAAACCGCCATCACTTGAGGATGGACGCTCCGGAGTACCAATTTTACTCCTTTGTCCCGCGCTACTTTTACATTACTAACCAGTGCGCCGACACCACTGCTATCTATAAATGTCGTCTGGCTCAAATCCAGAACTAATTGGTCGGTGACGGAACTCCCTTGCAAAAACTGCTGACAGCTTGTTTTAAAAGCCACTGCCTCTAGCACTGTGAGGCGAGGGGGCAGTTGCACTACAGGAGTTTCGTTGTAGAACGTAATCTGAAATTCTGCCTCTGGGTTGGGGCCTACCATGAAAACCTGGTACTAAGTTGCCACTTAATATTCTGAGCAATATTTTGCCTTAGTCAATTCAACTTCATCAAAAGTTTTTGTTAATTTTTTTTAATGCTTAAGAAATAATAATAAAAGTATATTTTTTCTTTACAAAAATACAATAACCAAGCTTGTACTAGCTGACACCTTCACAGCAACAGCCGCGCCAAAGACGGAGTGGTTAATTGAGGCACTCCAGGCAGACAATAGATTGGTAGAGAGACACACTCAATGAGTACAGCGTGAGCGAGTTGCTTGCCCTCACGCTTTTTGCAACATGACCCCTAAAACCGCCGAATCCTCGAAGGCGCGGCTGATTGAAGTCTTTTCCGCTATTCAAGGCGAAGGACTCAACGTCGGCACCCGCCAGATATTCATCCGCTTTGCCCTCTGTGACCTACGCTGTTACTTTTGCGATAGCGCCCATACCTGGCACACACCAGCCACCTGTAGCATCGAGCAGACACCCGGAGAGCGCGATTTTGAAACCCACTCCAATCCAGTAACTATCCCAATGTTACTGGATTGGATAAATCGGCAAAATCAACCCGGTCTGCACGATAGCATCAGCCTCACTGGTGGCGAACCCCTGCTTCATGCACCCTTTTTGGTAAAATTTCTGCCCCACTTGCGTGACTTAACTAAATTGCCAATTTATCTAGAAACTGGCGGTCATCGCCCGGAACAGCTGGCAACGATTTTGCCCTATATCGATTCTGTGGGCATGGATATTAAGCTGCCTAGTGTGAGCGGGGAAAGCCACTGGCAAACTCACGCGGAATTTCTCCAGCTTTGTTGGGACTCACGAGCTGAAGTTTTTGTCAAGTTAATTATTTCCAGTAAAACTGAGCCAGCTGAGCTGGAACAGGCATCTGAGTTGGTAGCATCTGTTAGCCCTGGCATCCCGGTGTTTCTACAGCCAGTGACACCCCTGGAGATGCCTCATAGTATGCCACTGCTTCCGCCAACGCCCCAGCAGGTTCTGGAGTGGCAGGTGTTGATGAAACGAAGCCTTAAGCAGGTGCGAGTTGTGCCACAGACTCATAAAATGCTGGGGCAACTTTAAATAGTTCATGGTTTATTGGAGATTTCCAATGAACCATGAATAGTCCTGATTACTAAATCGGGGTGCTAAAAATAAGGTGTTTGTATAAAGAATTGATAAAGAACCCAGAAATTTATGTGAAATTACGGTGTAGAAAATCGTCTTGAAGTATCACTTAAACTGTTCTAAATCTCTCCTTAAAAGAAGCGCCCGATGCTGAGAAAGTAAAATATCCTCGTTTTAGACATGATGCAAGCAAGGCATTGGCTTTGGGCGTTTAGTTGTTCCCTGGTGGTATCTGCACTCTCTATCGCGGCAAATACTACCTCAGCTTACGCAGTTTCCCTAGAAAGCACCCTGGCAATTCCCGGTGAAAGTACGGATTTATTCCCACTCAATGGTAGTAGTGGTGGTGCCAACATCAATCGCTTAGGTTTTTTCTCGGATATTTATTACGATCGCTACGAGAATGTGTACTACGGTTTGGGCGATCGCGGCGCAGGAGGCGGTGTCCTTTCCTATCAAACGCGGGTTCAGAAATTTTCTTTGGATGTGGACCCAAACACGGGGGCTATTAGCAATTTCAATGTGCTGAAGACAATTCTGTTTACTAAAGACGGTGAGAACTTCAACGGGTTAAACCCCACGCTACTCAACGGCGATGCTGGAAATCTCGGTCTTAGCTTTGACCCGGAGGGCTTTGCAGTTGCTCCTAATGGGAATTTCTACGTTTCAGATGAGTATGGCCCCTCTGTGTATGAGTTCAGTTCGACAGGTTCGTTCCTCAAAGCATTTACGACTCCAGAAAATATAGTTCCCAAAGTGGGAAGCGTCCCCAACTATGTTGATGGCCGCGGTACGATTACTACCGGTCGCCAGGATAACCGAGGATTTGAGGGGGTGACTCTCAGTCCTGACGGTAGTAAACTGTTTGCGATGCTGCAAGACCCTTTAGTAAACGAGGGAAGCCCCGATGGACGGCGCAGCCAGAATTTGAGAATTGTGGAATTTGATACGGCAACGCGATCGCCCGTCGCTCAATATATTTACCAGCTAGAAAGTCTTGCCGCTATTAATGATCGCATTCCGGGAACTGATGACGATTTTGGGCAAAATTCTCAAGGTCGCAATATTGGCATTAGCGCTATTACCGCCCTCAATAACAATGAGTTCTTGGTGCTGGAACGCGATAATCGCGGCGTGGGCGAAGCTGATCCTCTAGGTGAAGCTCCAGTCGCCAGTAAGCGCGTTTACAAAATTGATCTCACAGGTGCCACAGATGTCAGCAACATCAGCTTGGCAGGTACAAACACGCTACCATCTGGCGTAACACCTGTTAGCAAGTCTCTGTTTCTTGACATTGCCGAACAGCTGAAAGCCGCTGGGCAGGTAATCCCTGAGAAGGTGGAAGGTTTGGCAATTGGGCCTCAGCTCAAGGATGGTTCCTACGCAATTATACTAGGCACTGATAACGACTTTAGCGTTACTCAGGGAGATGCTGGTCAGCTGGATGTTTGCACTGATGGTACAGCCTTTAGTCTCGTCTCTATTGATAGCGGCTGTCCCTCTGGACAAAAATTGCTTCCTGCCTACCTCTACTCGTTTAAAGCTAGTGCTACAGAGTTAGAGGGGTTTGTGCCGCCAGAAAAAGTGCCAGAACCAGCTGCAACTGTTGGGTTAATGCTACTGGGTTTTGGTGGTTTGTTGCTCCGGCGGCAATAAAAAGGCAAAAAAGAAGAATTATTCAATCTCGTTACCAAGTCCAGCCTGGTAACGAGAATTACTCCGGCTTCCCGTTTAAGGTGTCGCCTCGCGTGAACCTTTTACTTTGGCTTTGGCTTTGGATGCACTGCGTTTGAGAGCAGTGAGTCGCGTTTCATATTTGCTGCGTTGACGCTTACTAGGAGTTTGCTCAAGCAGAGCTTTCAAGGCGCTACCGAGACTTTTATAGGCATTGGGGAGAGAATAGCCGAAGCGGGTGGCTAGCGCGATCGCTTTCTCATCCGCTTCAATCATTTCTTTTACTTGCTTGTCCCCATTATTTTTCTGATACAGCCGGTAGCCTGATACGCCACACAACGCCAAAGCTAACAACAGCAGCAACCCATCTTGTACCCAGAGTTCGCCCACTGCGCCACCTAAACCAATGGCTAGCGCCGCCATTTCCCAACCATCTCTGGGAATGGTGTCATTTTGAATCCGAGCGACTTCGTGCCAAAATAGCAAGTTGCGCTGATCGAGTGCCAATTGATCCCATTTCACCAGGTCAATTTGAATCTCGATTTGATCCTTGCCAATTTCTTCACAGCGGAGCAGGGGGGGATTTACCTCAGTCGTTCCCTCGACTGTTACCCAGCTTTGCAATTCTGGCGGCAGTAAAGTTTTTAAACGCCGGAGTTCACTCATCTCGGCTCTGGCAGAAGAGGTTACATAGGATGTCATAGTCCAGCCCCAGGAAGTTCGCTTCTCTACAGTAAGGGTATCATTTTGCAGTATAGCGATCTTCTGGCTACAAACAGATTTACTCAGAGGGGAATCTTCCCCGCTTCTTGCGAGCTTCCATAGCCTTCTCTAACATTTGTAGTAATCCTGGGGCTTCTTCTTGAAGGGTGAGTAATAATCTCTCTCCCATTTCTTGATCGCCTGGATCGACGCCTGTTTCCATCACTTCTTTGAGGCGAGGCACCGCTACATTATCCACAATTTGAACTAAACCTGCCAGACAGCGGTGAAATTGTCTTTCTGTGAGAATCGAATCTTCCAGGGGAAACTCAATGATGGCACGAATTTCACCATCGGTCGGGTCATACTCCCATTGCAGCATTTTGGTTTCCCAGGAAATGCAAAGCATTGTCTGGAGGATAGCTTCTTTGTAAGGATGATCTTTAACTCCAGCTATAACTTGGGGAGCAAATAGTTTGAAAAACTCTCCCTCTTCATCTAGCTGAACAACAATTAAGAATTCTTCTACGTTTTCCGCTTGCACACCCGTCAGAATGCGGTAAGCTTCTTCGTCGATATGGTATTTCCAACCTTGGTTGTCTAGATAGTTGGCAATCTGTTGTAGGGTAGTACCCATGAAAGTTCGCGACTCAGGGTGAGCAGGAGTAATCTGCACCAGTATAATATAACCCGCTACCGGACAACGGCATAGAGTTGCATAGCGACTACTGGCCTAGAAAGAGCGATCGCTCCTCACGGTGCTTTTGTCTTGTAATTGTCCTTGGTGGCGGAAGCGGTTTAAGTCCTGTGGTAAGAACGACCACCCAGGTATAAGGCTGCTGCTAAGGCTATCCCTGGCAATGTGATAGCTGCTGCCATAGGAGTGTTTAACCAACCGGGTTGCTGATATTCCTGCCGATAATAAGCAGATTTTAATCCACAAGGTTGAGCTTCACTTGCTGAAGCGAACAAAATGCCACTTGCGACAAGGGCGGTGGATGCGATCGCTGCCACTGAGGATTTTACTTTCATGATAAGATTTTTCCTGCTTCGCACAATTTCCATTTATTGTAACTGGCTCTGACTGAAGTGGGATGCGATCGCGCAAATTCCCCACTCTCGAACACTCCTAAATCCAGCTAATCTGAGTTTATAAAAAAAAGAGCGATCTAAATGCGATCGCTCCTACTATATCTCTTACACGCCTCTCCGAAAAGCAAAGGGGGCAGGGGGTTAGGTTCTTAAATCTTCGCTTCTTCCCTTACCAACTTGTCCCAACCCAAATCTTTGAGGTTATTATTCCGACGCAGCGGACGAGTTACCAATTCTAGAATGTCGCGAGCATTAGTAAAGCCGTGAATCTGAGCAAAAGTGAACTCAACAGACCACTTTGTATTGATACCGCGTGCTTCTAATGGGTTAGCATGAGCCATACCAGTAATTACAAGATCGATATTCTGCTCTTTTATCCGCTGAATTTGGTTGTAATTATCTGGCTTCTCGATAATTTTGGGTGTAGGTACTCCCATTTCGTGGCAAGTCTTCTCTAACAACGCCAATTCAGCAGCTTGATAGCGCTTATCCATGTAGGGGATGCCGATTTCCGGGCAAGTCATGCCACAGCGAATTAGAAACCGCGCCAAAGAGATTTCCAGCAAGTTGTCACCCATAAAGAAGACAGATTTGCCGCGAATCAGTTGGAGATAGTCTTCCAAATTTGCCCAAATTTGCGCTTCTCGCTCATCTAATCCTTGGGGTTCAATTCCGAACACCGAGCAGATTTTCTCAATCCAGGCGCGGGTGCCATCGGGGCCAATTGGGAAGGGTGCGCCGATGAGTTTGCACTTGCGACGACGCATCAGGGTGGTGGCGGTGCGGCTGAGGAAGGGATTGACACCAGAAACATAATACCCTTCTTCCAGAACTGGTAGTTCGGTGTAACGCTTGGAGGGTAGCCAGCCGGAGACTTTAATGCCTTGCTTTTTGAGTTCCAGCGTCAAATTGGTAACAACTGGATCGGGGAGAGAACCGAAGAGAACTAGCGGTGGATGCTTGACATATTCGGCTTCATCTGCTGTTACGTCTTCTTTCTTTTTGCCAAAGTTGAGTAGGGAAGCGATCGCATTCCTTTCTTTCTTCTCAGTTTCTACCACAGGCGCTTTATCGGGACAACGGGCAGCCATCGCCGCCAGTACGGTGTCTTCCCCTTGGGTGAAGGCGTAATCTAACCCGTTGGCACGAGCGGTCACAATGGGGATACCAATTTCGGATTCTAGCTTGGGTGCCAAGCCCTCCAAATCCATCTTGATGATTTCTGTGGTGCAGGTGCCAATCCAGACGATAACACTGGGGTTGCGATCGCGCTTAATTTGCAAGCACAGCCGCTTGAGTTCTTCATAGTCATTCAACTGAGCCGAGATATCCCCTTCTTCTAACTCAGCCATCGCATAGCGGGGTTCAGCAAAAATCATCACCCCCATCGCATTTTGCAGGAAATAGCCGCAGGTTTTCGTACCGATAACTAGGAAAAAACTATCTTCTATCTTTTGGTACAGCCACGCCACGCAGCTGATCGGGCAAAAGGTGTGGTAATTTCCGGTTTCACACTCATAAGTCAACGCTTGCGGTTCTGTATTAGCAAGGGTCATAGATTATTTTCCTCTCCAACTGGTATTTCTTAAATTGGCAATATTAGGTGTTAGTCGCGATCGCGCTTTACCCCTCGGCAAGACTCATCGATTAAAGATGGAAGGCTACTAGCGTGGCTCTGTGGCTCTAATTTCGCTTCCTGCATACCTCCGGGAAGCATTTTGACAGCTTCCTCGTTATTCCCATCCTGGGGCGCGATCGCTTCTTCGCTTTGCACAAGGGTATTATTTAGCTCAACATCAGGATTGAAGTTAAGCCCTAAAGCTCCCACAATCCGATCCGGATCGTTGTTCAGATCGACAATTAAGGGCAGCATCTCGGTCAGCCGCGGCTCCAAAATTGACAGTGTTGCCAAGATGAAACTGGAAGAAGGACGACGTTGCCCTTCACTGTTAACCCAAACTCCCAGTTGCACCAGCCACGGTCGATTTTCTTGGTAATAGTCCAGCCACTTGACTTTTATAGATTTACGCAGCAGCTCGATATTCATTGAATAATTGGACAGTTGGAAGGTTGACAAGTTGCAAGCTTGCTCGTTAGTCTTTATTTCTTCCTCATTCGTCATTTGTCCTTTGCCAATAACTAAATTGGAGAGTTTTTGACCAATGTTTGATAACCAATGACAACAAACCTGCAACATTTAACCTACAACCTTCAAACCATCATTAGATCAAGTTCTTCGTCCTCAGTCTTCACATTTGGTTTTGTGGGATTGAGGTAGAAGTCAGACAGCAAGGAGAACAACTCCCGATCTGGAGCATCATTAGGTACAACGCCCTCTGGAAGCGCCAGAATTTGGTCAGCAATATTTAGGTAATATTCGCAGACGTAGTTAAGCGAGGGGTCAGTCTCTGCCATTTCAAACAGAGTTTTGCCCTTGACGCGGGAAACCCGGATGTCTTCAATTAGGGGCAATACTTCCAGCACTGGCATCGGAACTGCTGAAATGTATTTGTCGATCAAGTCGCGCTTGGATGTGCGGTTGCCAATCAAGCCGGCCAGACGCAAGGGGTGCGTCCGAGCTTTTTCCCGTACTGAGGCGGCGATACGGTTGGCGGCAAATAAAGCATCAAAACCGTTGTCGGTGACAATCATGCAGTAGTCGGAATAGTTGAGGGGAGCCGCAAAGCCGCCACACACAACGTCACCCAACACGTCAAACAAAATCACATCGTACTCATCAAAGGCGTTCAATTCCTTGAGTAGCTTTACTGTTTCGCCGACGACGTAACCGCCGCAACCCGCACCAGCTGGGGGTCCACCAGCTTCAACGCAGTCTACGCCGCCATAGCCTTTGTAGATGACATCTTCCGCCCACACGTCTTCATAGTGGTAGTCCTTTTCCTGAAGCGTGTCGATAATTGTGGGAATCAGGAAGCCTGTGAGGGTAAAGGTGCTGTCGTGCTTTGGATCGCAGCCAATTTGCAGGACTTTCTTGCCGCGCTTGGCTAGAGCCACGGAAATATTACAGCTAGTTGTGGATTTGCCGATTCCGCCTTTTCCGTATACTGACAGTTTCACGCGCTTAGTCTCCTATAGTTTCATTTCAAACCAGGATTGTTGTCTTCCCTGAAAGGCAGTACATGAATCTTGGACTGCCCTCTTGAAAGTCAACTGTAGATTACTTTTGTTTGAAGGTTATGAAGTGAATTATTGTTCAATTGCCCAATAAAAGAAAGAGCTACTTGGAATACTTTACATAAATACAAGGATTATTCAGACGCATAGCAGTTTATGAAGCTTTCTGAGATTCACAAATGCTTCTGAGAGTTATATTAGAGGTTTTTAAGGATTTTATGTATTTTGTATTTGTAAATCGGTACAATAAACAAAAAAAAATATATGATCCAAAAGGTTTACAGCAAAGGCGGAAACTAAAAAACCCAGGCAATTGAGGAGTCGGTCGGCAAATAGCAGGGGCGATAAAGTCTTAAATAGCGGCGCTAAGTCGGATAGACTTCGACTAATCGGCTAAACTGGCTGAAGAATAGGGCTTTTTAAGAGGAGCTGAGAGTCCGATGTAAGTGGATTCGGAATAAGCGTGAATACTTGTTAAGTTTTCAGCAGTAGTTTTAAATAGATCGGGTTTGGGTTCATCGCCAGGGAGAGGCTTAACTTAACTAGAAGAAACTAGCCTTATATATATAGGACTCTTGGATGCGGGAGACGCATTTATATTTAGTAGCCCTGCGATCGCATTCTAGGTAAATTGACTAAAAATGAACACAGAAAGTGACATTCTCATCATCGGCGGCGGCGCGATCGCTTTGAGCATCGCCGTTGAACTTCGCTTGCGGGGTGCAACCGTCACCGTGCTGAGTCGCGACTTTAAATCAGCAGCTGCTCATGCTGCTGCTGGAATGCTGGCACCACAGGCAGAAGGTATCCCGCCTGGTGCGATGCTAGATTTGTGTATGCGATCGCGCTCTATGTATCCAGACTGGGCCAGCAAACTAGAACAACTCTCAGGCAGATCCATCGGCTACTGGCCCAACGGCATCTTGGCACCAGTTTATGTTAGTAGGAACGTAAGCGATGCGGTGGTCAGCAAAGCATTGCCGCTAGAATCCGTTGCTAAAAGCGATGAATCCGCCACGACGCTTCACCCGTCTACACAGTCGTCAGTCGTCAGCACTTGGCTAGACAAAGAAGCAATTCATCAAATTCAACCGGGATTAGGTGCCGAAGTTGTCGGTGGGTGGTGGTATCCCGAAGATGGTCAAGTAGACAATCGCGCATTAGCTCAAGCATTGTGGATAGCCGCACAGGAATTGGGCGTAACCCTCAAAGAAGGCGTTGCAGCTGAGGCGATACAGCAACAAAATCGGCGAGTAACTGGTGTCAGAACATCTGCGGGTGATTTTCGCGCCCGACACTATGTTTTAGCTACTGGCGCGTGGTCTAACGAATTGTTACCCCTACCAGTACATCCAAAAAAAGGGCAAATGCTATCCGTTTCATCCCCTCTGGTTGCTGGGGAATTACGTCGGGTACTGTATGGTGAGGAAATCTACATCGTGCCGCGTCGGGATGGCAGAATTGTAATTGGAGCCACCAGCGAGGATGTAGGATTCATACCCCACAACACCCCGACAGGTATAAAAACTTTGCTGGAAAGGGCTATTCGGCTTTATCCAGCCTTAAAAGACTTTCCTATTCAAGAATTTTGGTGGGGTTTTCGACCAGCCACACCCGATGAATTACCAATTCTCGGCGCTAGCTCTTGCGAGAATTTAACCCTCGCGACTGGTCACTACCGCAATGGTATTTTGCTGGCTCCCGTGACTGCTTCCGTTTTAGCAGACCTAATTTGGCAGCAAAAGTCTGACCCCTTGCTAGAGCATTTTCACTACTCCAGGTTCTACGCTGGATCTAGACTTGTTAATGCAACTCCAAAAATGCTTCAATTAAGCCGTCCTACTTCTTCTGACCTGGATCAGTCCTCGGATCTCCCAGCCGACCCCTTAATAATCGCTGGTCGCACGTTCAAATCTCGCTTGATGACGGGAACGGGCAAGTATCGCAGCATAGAAGAAATGCAGCAAAGTGTTATTGCTAGCGGCTGTGAGATTGTGACTGTGGCGGTGCGTCGGGTGCAAACAAAGGCACCGGGACACGAAGGGCTGGCGGAGGCGCTGGATTGGACGAAAATCTGGATGCTACCTAATACTGCTGGCTGTAAAACTGCTGAAGAGGCGATTCGGGTGGCGCGTCTAGGACGGGAGATGGCAAAGTTGTTGGGACAGGAAGACAATAATTTTGTCAAGTTAGAGGTGATTCCTGACTTGAAGTATCTGCTACCTGACCCGATTGGCACTTTGGAAGCAGCGGAACAACTGGTTAAGGAAGGCTTTGCTGTGCTGCCTTACATTAATGCTGATCCGTTGCTGGCAAAGCGTTTGGAAGAGGTTGGCTGTGCAACAGTAATGCCTTTGGGTTCGCCGATTGGTTCCGGACAAGGGATTAAGAATGAGGCGAATATTCAAATTATCATTGAGAATGCCGGAATTCCGGTGGTGGTGGATGCGGGGCTGGCAACGCCCAGCGAGGCTTCTCAGGCTATGGAAATGGGGGCGGATGCGGTTTTGATCAATAGTGCGATCGCGGGGGCTAAAAATCCGGCGGCAATGGCTCGCGCCATGAGTTTAGGTGTCCAAGCAGGTCGTCTGGCTAACCTCGCTGGACGTATACCTGTGAAAGTCTACGCCAGTGCTAGTTCTCCCCTAAGCGGCACGATTAGTGACTAGGGATTGGGGATTGGGGATTAGGGGCTGGGGAGTGAGAATTCTTCTCTTCTGCTCTGCCCCTAGCCTCTCAAATATAACTAGGGATTGGGGATTGGGGATTGGGGCTAGGGATTGGGGAGTGAGAATTATCCTCTTCTGCTCTACCCCTAACCTCTCAAATCTGACTTTGTTAAAAAATATTACAAAAGTTAGAAAGTTTATCCAGCTTTTATTGTTACAATTGTTAAAACTTAAAAAGCCAAGGATATCATCTATGAAATACACAACCGAAGATGGCGGACGTTTGAACAATTTTGCAGTTGAGCCAAAGGTTTACAAAGCAGAACCACCGACAGAAGCCCAAAAGCGCAACTACCTCTTCCTGAGCATTGGCGCGATCGCTCTGCTTGGCGGCTTAATGTTCGTTGCTGTTTCAGCATCTAACTTAGGCTAATCCCACGCCCAGACACCTTCAAGGAACGGGCAGGAAAGGCAAAAGTAGAAAGTAGCTCCAAACAGAGAAAATGAGTTTCTTGGTTTTGCCTTTTACCTTAGATTGGGCGCGTATTTAAAGCTGAATATTCTTCATAGCGTCTAGTGCATTCTGGTAATTCTCTGTCCTTCCTTGGGCGCGGAACATATCTGCGGCTTTCTGAAAATCTGCAACGGCTGCTTTGCCGTTTCCTAAGCGTGTGTGGGTAATTGCCCGGTTATAGTAAGCGTCAGCAAATCTCCCATCTAAAGCAAGAGTTTGAGTGTAGTCTTCAAGTGCTTTCTGATTTTCAGATAGACGGTTATAAGCTATACCTCGGTTATAGTAAGCTCTAGCACTCTTGGGGTCGATGCGTAAGGCTTCGTTATAATCCTCAATTGCCGCTTTAGTATCGCCTTGGTCGTCGCGGGCATTGCCCCGATTAATATAAACATTTGCATCTTTGGGATTGAGCCGAATCGCTTCTGTAGAATCTGCGATCGCTTCTTGATAATTCTTTAGAAGGTAATGGGAATAAGCCCGGTTGCCGTAGGCGTTGGCATAATCCGGATTTATTCGCAAGGCTTCGGTGTAATCTTTTATTGCATCCTGGTAAGCTCCCAGGATATGACGAGCATAACCCCTGTTGTAGTATGACTCAACATCGTTGGGAGCAAGACGGATAGATTCGTCAAAATCTGCGATCGCGCCTTTGAAGTCACCTGCATCTAGTTTGTCAACGCCCCGATTATAAAAATCGACAGCACTCATTTGAGTCTGGGCGATCTCATTGACATTCAGTAACTGACTAGAGGGATTGGCACGGACAGCAGAGGGAAGCCCACCGATTACCGTAGAGATTAAGAGAATGGCGATATTTCTGCAAATGGATTTCATAGCTTGATTTTCTCGCCCAACTGAAAAGAACTGAGTGTTGAATAGAAGTTCTGAGTTATTAATTAGTTCCTCGTTACTCCTAAATCAACATTCAGAACTATTTTAAGTTGCAGCTGGCTGAACTTCTTGATCTACCAACTGCCGAAACTGGATCACATCTTGCCGAGGATCGGAGTGGCTGACACTAACGGACAAGCGATCGCCCAATTTCACTGACTTGGTGAAACGCATTGCCAACTCTAAACCCAAATCCTCTAACAAAATTAATCCTAACCTGTCGTCTTCTCGCAGCCAGCGCAGCATCAACGCCTGCCAAACCTGATCGGCGTGACGGCGCAGATACTCCAGACCCCAATAACGATTTGTCTGGCGTTCCACTAATCTTGCTTCTTGGGCCGCAGTGCCAATACCCACCATGACTTCTTGCAACTCTTGGGCTGAAAATGGCGTTGGTTCGCCGCGCAGGTGTGCCTTAAGCTGGAAGTGAGCCAGCAAGTCGCTGTAGCGGCGAATTGGCGATGTCACCTGAGTGTAGGTTTCCAATCCCAAACCTGCGTGTCGTCCTGGCGTGGTACTCATTTCACTGCGAGGCATACGCCCGCGCATGGCACAATACCGGACTGGGCCTGCTGGCAGTTGCAACAATTCCTCTTCTGAGGGAAGTTCCGGTTGGGGTTGACTCCGGAAAGGCAGGGGAATATCGTGAGCCTTGGCGTACTTAGCTGCAACTTCCCCGGTGAGAATCATCATCTCTGCCACGAGTTGCCGTGCTGGAGAGTCTTCCAGAATGTCAATGGTGATTTCGTCACCATTAACTTTAATCATCGCTTCTGGCATATGGATGTTAATCGCCCCTTGAGACTGTCGCCATAACTGGCGCAGTTTAGCCCACTTAGCGATCGCTGCTATCTCCGGTTCTCCCTGGATACCCAGTTGGAGCATCTCATCCACATCTTCATAAGTCAGGCGATAAGTCGGCTTGATTATACTGGCTTGGATGCCATATTCTTGTACTGCACCCACTTCATCCAAAATCACCCCAAACGAGAGCGCACTACAAATTTTTCCCTGAACCAAACTCATTGGCCCAGTTGCCAGTTCCGGCGGGAACATCGGAATCATCCCCGTCGGTAAATACACCGTAGTAGTGCGCCGTCTGGCTTCCAAATCTAATTCGTCGCCTGGAGAAACCAAACGCGAGGGGTCTGCGATGTGTATCCAAAGCTTTTGACGACCATCTTCGAGGTATTCAACACTCAAACCGTCGTCTATTTCTTTGGTACTTTCATCATCAATCGTGTAAACCTTCAAATGAGTCAGATCCAGTCGGTTGTCTTCCAGATCGCTCGGCGTTTCTTTAGCATATTGCTTCGCCACGTCTAACACCTTATCGGAAAAGTGAACTGGGATCTGACTGCGCCGCACATACAGGTTTTCGTGCGGACTCCACAATCCCAAATCTACCAGCAGTTGAAAAGCAGCTTGAGGAGTTCCGGGTCGTCCTAGATCGTTCATGGTTTCTAGGACGGGGGCTGGCGGGGGATAGGCGCGGTTCAGAGATTCTTGATTTAAGCCAGCACGAAGCATATCTGCTAGCACTGCGGCATACTTTTCTATTGCTTCTAGGCGTTGGCGATCGCGCCGCTCCCACTCCACCTGCTCGCCTGCGATCGCTTTTGATAAGCGTGCCATAAATTCTTGCCGAGAGGTGCGCCGCTCTTGCTCGACTTCTACTTGATGCTTTAGGTCGGCTACTTGAGTTGCGCTCCGAGGCTCATAGCGATCGCCCTTTTGCTTGAAATACAGTTTATCTTCAGATAGCAAACAGTGAGCCGCGTACACCAGTGGCGGACTTTGGTCGGAAAACAGCACTGATGCCATTTCCATTGGAGTAACGGTCGCCCCATCCTCTACCAACAGTTCCCACGCTACTTCTATACTTGTTGGGTCTAGATAGCGCTGCACCTCTTGCAGGAAACTGGAAATCTGTGCAGGCTTATAGCTTTGACCTGCAACCTCATAGGTAATTTGTCGGGGATGGATGGTGTGGGATTGATTTTTGTCGTCTACCACAATCCAGTGCGTTTTCCCCTCTGGACGTTCTGTGACAGCAAGACGCCGCTCTCCATGCAGCCTAAACTCTATTAACGTTCCCTTCTCCACAAATTTTTTGGCTTACCCTGTAACGTTCATCGGACAGCCTATCTTCGATTTTAGCGGCGTAGCGATTCTAGATTTTGTGGGGGCGAAGCAGTTTCTCCGCCTCCGATGATTTTAGATTCCTTCAATCCAAAATCCAAAATCCTTCCATCCTAAATTTATTTACCCTTCGGCGTTGATAAAAGGTAACAAAGCTAGAATGCGAGCGCGTTTGATAGCCACAGTCAGGTCTCTTTGTTGCTTTGACGTTAGACCTGTAATGCGACGCGGCAGAATTTTACCCCGTTCGGTGATAAATTTCCGCAACAGTTCGACATCTTTGTAGTCAATTGGATCGTCAGGTTTAATGGGGGAAAGGCGGCGACGGAAGTAAGTCATCGGTAATTTTTATTTGTTAGTGGTCAGTTGAAATCAAGGATTGTTTTCTTCCGATTAGCCAAGGATTACTTGATTTCCTTGTGAATCGTGTGTGTGTTGCAGTGGGTGCAGAACTTCTTCAGTTCCAGTCTTGCCGTGGTGTTACGGCGGTTCTTCGTGGTTGTGTAGCGGGAAACACCTGGCGATCGCTTCGCTTGGTTTGTGCGACACTCGGTGCATTCCAACGTCACAATCAGTCGAACCCCCTTCTTACTTGCCATAATGCTATTTCTACAAGATCCAGAGTTTGAACAAATTTAACCACAAATTACTATTATTTCATACGATTCGTCACTTTAGCAACTATTTTTTTTAGTCGGATATCTAGTGAGAAACCTCGACGTGTCTGCACTATGCAGGTTCGCGCTACCCGGTCATGGAATGCTTGTTGCCACTCGGCATCAGCAACAGCCACCCCAAAATCGACTGCTAGGGGAGTAACCAAGAGCAGCAAAGATAATCCGTTAGTTACACCAATGCTCAGTCCAATCATAGCCAAAAGACTAGCAAGTCCCAGGATGCCTTCCCGCTTGCTTAGCTCAAAAAGTCCCGGTGTTTTGCGGAATTTGGGGTCGAGAACTTTCATATCCATTGCCCAACGTCCCAAACTCTGCCCTTTATTTTTGGCTGGCAGAAGCACCCGCAGACCCAACCATGCCACAATGAAAACTACTATCTGTGCGATCGGGACTAGGCCGGGAGTGTTTCCGCTAAAGGGCAAACTAATCAGCCAAACAGCCACAAAATCAATCGCGTAGGCAGCACACCGTCGCTCAATCGGAACTTTGGGTAATCGGCTGGTGGCTAGTTCGTTTGGCATGAAAAAAAGTGCTGACTGCTGAGAAGGGGACAAAGCAAGCAGTTCATGCTGGCTATTTCTATATTAAGCTTTTGTCCGTTGTGCTTCCTAGACAACTAATCCATTATGGCAATGCTGTCGGTTAAACAAGCAGAGACAATAATTTTCGATTTAGTGCAACCTCTGGATAGAGAGATGGATACTGAGGTTGTAGATTTATTAGCTGCTAATGGTCGAATTTTAGCGGCGGCGGTGACGAGTGAGTTGGATTTTCCCCACTGGGACAATTCGGCGATGGATGGGTATGCGGTGCGATATGCTGATGTCGCTGGTTGTAGCGCCGAACAACCAGCCTTGCTGGAAATTGTAGAGGAAATTCCGGCTGGATATCAACCACAGCGATCGCTCGAACCCGGACAAGCTTCGCGAATTTTGACCGGGGCGATTATGCCTGACGGTGCTGATACAGTGGTAATGCAGGAAGTGACACGGCGAGAGGAAAACCGAGTCTTTATTTTAGCTTCCCCAGAACCGCAAGCTTTTGTGCGTCATCGCGCATCTTTTTACCAGGCGGGAACGCCCCTTTTAACAGCGGGAATAATTCTCAACGCTCCAGAAATCGCCATTTTAGCAGCTGCTCAATGTTCTGAGTTGCCAGTTTACCGCCGCCCCCGCGTGGCAATTCTGTCCACTGGTGACGAGTTGGTGACACCCGACCAACCCTTAAAACCCGGTCAAATTGTAGACTCAAATCAGTATGCCTTGGCTGCTTTAGTAGCGCAGAGTGGCGGAGAACCGCTGATGTTAGGAATTGTACCGGATGAGCCAGAAGTTCTCAAAGATGCGATCGCGCAAGCTGTATCTAGTGCTGACATGGTACTATCTTCCGGCGGTGTATCGGTGGGCGATTATGATTATGTGGATGAAATTCTCGCTCAACTGGGTGCAGAGATTCATCTTCGTGCTGTTGCAGTTAAACCTGGTAAACCGCTAACTGTCGCGACGTTTTCTAATAACCAAAATCCGGTTTTGTACTTTGGTTTACCGGGAAATCCCGTGTCATCTTTGGTGAGTTTTTGGCGGTTTGTGCAACCTGCCATCAAGAAACTTGCAGGTTTAGCCGCAGGATGGGAACCTGTATTTATGGAAGCGCGATCACGTCACGATTTGCATTCAGACGGCAAGCGAGAAACCTACCTTTGGGGCAAACTACATTTAGTAAACGGTGTCTACGAATTCCAAAAAGCAGGTGGTAGCCACAGTTCGGGTAATTTAATTAACCTAGCTCAAACCAACGGTCTTGCAGTTCTAAGAGTAGGTCAAGCTTCCATAAAAGCTGGAGAACCAGTGCAAGTTTTACAAATTAACTAAACTGACATTTTGTAACCTTATTTGAGCAGTCAGGAGGCGGTCGCCTCCAGCTTGTTGCGAATAGTGCAAGATATCAGTTTACCAAAACCCTCGTTTCCCACTCGGTAGCACTGTTGCCCAATTCGTCTTCGCCTGCGCCAGCTGCTCCTCAGTAATTTTTGCCCCGGTGAGATTAGCACCGCATAGATTCGCCCCTCGGAGATTAGCATGGTTCAGATAAGCAAAGCTCAAATCTGCGCCGCGCAGGTCAGCTCCTTCCAAATTAGCAGTGCTAAAGTAAGCCCTGCCCAAATTTGCCTCCTTCAGAATTGCCCCAGTTAAACTCGCCCTACCAAAATCAGCATTAGACAGGTCAGCTCCCTGAAGGTTGGTTTTATTCAATTTTGCCTGATGAAAAATTGCTCCCGATAGATTGACCCGCTGAAGATTAAGCAAGCTCAAATCTTGCGAAGCAAAGTCTCTTCTACCTTTTGTGTAGTAATTTAGTACGCTGACTGCATCCAACTTCGCCGGAAGTTTCCCCTTAGAACCAGCAGTAGCATCGCTGTTTTTCAGCGTAGTCGTATAACCAGTACCAGGCAAAGCCCGACTATGAATACCGCCCCCCGTTTGCGGGTCATTCGCTTCTAACCTGGCTCGACGCGCTTTAATTGCCATAGCCAGACGTTCTGAGGTTGACGTACCAGCCGAAGGGGATGAGGAGTAAGTCGGAGAGCTTAAGTCTCCGGTGTTCAAGCGGCCGCCTGGTTGTCGCTGCGGGGTAGCTTTACCTGTTGTCAAGCCTTGAGCCAAAGTGTCGAGATAAGGTTCAAGGTCAAGCGCTCTCAAGACTTCTTCAGCAGACTGATAGCGATGACGAACTGAAACCTCCAGCATTTTCTTGAGGACATCGGTGAAATGAGGGCTGATATGAACGTGCTTTTGCCAGAGCATTTCGCCCGTTGTCGGATTGTAGTCTAAGTCTTTTGGCGATTTTCCGGTCAGCAGATAAATGCAGGTGACACCCAAAGCATACAAATCGCTGGCATAAACTGGGCGCATCGCCATCTGTTCTGGTGGGGCAAATCCAGGTGTGCCAATTGCGTAAGCTGTTAAAGCTGTTTGCTCAGAACTGCTTGCTGCCTGGTTGACCTGGTTTTTCACCGCTCCAAAGTCAATTAGAACCAGTTTGCGGTCTTGTTCGCGGCGAATCAAGTTAGCTGGTTTGATGTCTCGGTGAATTACCTGCTGGCTATGGATATATTGCATCACAGGCAGGATTTCGCTCAAGAATTGCTTGACCCCAGCTTCGCTCAAGGGGCCAGATCCTTTCACTTCCTGCTGTAGAGTTAAGCCGCTAATATACTCCTGTACCAGATAAAACTGCTGATTGTCTTCAAAGTAGTCCAATAGGCGAGGTACCTGGGGATGATTGCCAATCTTTCCCAGGGTTCGTGCCTCTCTTTCAAATAGCTCGCGTGCCATTTGTAAGACTTGGGCTACGGTAGTTGCTGGTCTCAGTTGCTTGATGACGCAACTTGGCTCACCAGGCAGAGACTCATCATGAGCTAAGAAGGTAGCTCCAAAGCCTCCTTGCCCTAGGGCGTCCAGCACTCGATAGCGCTTTCTAAGCAGGAGTTTGGAACCACACGCCCGACAGATTTCGGCGTGTTTGATGTTTTGAGGACTAGGACAAGCGGGATTAAGGCAGTAGCTCATTCAGACTCACCGGGATGCTGCAACCGGATATTGCTACCCTAACTTAAATTATCCAGGCATTAAAGGACAATAAGAATGTTGATTATACGGACAATTCTTTAAAGAGTGCCTGAAGATGGTTTATCTTCCTATAAAGAATTTGCTAAGCGGGGGTAGCTGCTTTCTTTCAGGATGTTTTTCCATCATTGCAGAAGAGGAGGTATAAAAATGTAATCAAACCAACGGGCTAATAAAGGTTAGGGTGCATGGCAACAAGAACTGTTTCCATTTCTTTGATAGCACATCCGGAAGCACTCTTAGGTGAATGGTTTTACCCTTCAAACTGAATCAAGATAAGGGAATGAGGGTAGTTATAGGGTTGAGCGGTAAAATGATCGGGGTGAACTAGGTAAAAACATAGAGTAAATGCGTATCTCTCTCAACTGGCTGCGAGAATTAGTTGATTTGACGATGACCCCAACCCAGTTGGCGGACACGCTGACTATGGCTGGGTTCGAGGTGGAAGAGATTGAAGACCGCCGGACTTGGGCTGATGGGGTGGTGGTGGGGAAAATTGTGGAGATTCAACCCCACCCGAATGCGGATAAGCTCCGGGTCTGTACTGTGGATGTGGGGGCAGCGTCTCCTTTGAATATTGTCTGCGGGGCATCGAATGCGCGGGCTGATATTTATGTGCCTGTGGCAACTGTAGGAACTTATTTGCCTGCTGTTGAGTTGAAGATTAAACCGGCAAAACTCCGGGGTGTACCTTCTGCTGGGATGATCTGCTCTTTGGCTGAGTTGGGTTTGGCGAAGGAATCGGCTGGAATTCATATTTTTGAGCTGGAGAATCCGCAGTTGGGTAGCGATGCGCGATCGCTTCTCGGTTTAGATGATGTAATTTTAGACTTGACTTCTACGGCGAATCGTGCTGATGCTCTGAGTATGGTGGGCGTGGCGCGGGAGGTGGCGGCGCTGACTGGTGCAACTCTCCGACTACCAGAAGTTGGCTCTGTATCTATCCCAGAGGGAAGTGCAGGTCTAAGTGTGCGAATTTCAGAGCGGCAAGCTTGCCCCGCCTATATTGGGACTGTAATTGAAAAGGTAAAAATTGCGCCTTCTCCGGCGTGGTTGCAGCAGCGATTACAAGCGGCTGGGGTGCGCCCGATTAACAATGTGGTGGATGTTACTAACTACATTTTGCTGGAATGGGGTCAGCCGCTACACGCATTTGATCGCGATCGCTTACAACAGATTGCAGGGGGCAACACCCTGACTATCGGCGTGCGCTTTGCCAATGGGGGGGAATCCCTGAAAACGCTGGATGGGCAAACTCGCACCTTGCAACCCCAAAATCTACTGATTACTGCCAATGACAAACCTGTGGCTTTGGCGGGGGTGATGGGCGGTGAGGAAACAGAAGTTTATCAGGGTACTGAGAATTTAGTTTTAGAAGCGGCTTTGTTTGACCCGGTAGCAATTCGACGATCTGCTCGCAGCCAGAATTTAAGGACGGAGGCCTCTGGACGCTACGAACGGGGGGTGAATCAAGCAGAATTGGCGGTGGCTTGTCAGAGGGCGATCGCGCTTTTGACTCAGTTCGCTAGTGGCACCCCTGTGGCTCAGGAAGTTGCGGACACTCGTCCTGACCCTTCAGCTTGGATGCGTTCGATTGAGCTGCGTCTTGACCGGATAAACCAGGTTCTAGGGCCTGTAGAGTTGGGAGATGCTACTGGTGAAATTCAACCGGAAGATGTGCAGCGGATCTTGACTGCGCTGGGATGTGACGTATCGCTGGGGACTGGGGACTGGGGACTGGGGACTGGGGACAAGGGACTGGGGACAAGGGACTGGGGACAAGGGAGTTCCAATTCCCAATCCCCAATCCCCAATTCCCAATCCCCAATTCCCAATTCCCAATCCCCGGTATGGATGGTAAAAGTGCCACCCTATCGTTACCGAGACTTAGAGCGGGAAATTGACTTGATTGAAGAAATCGCCCGTCTTTACGGCTACGATAATTTCTGCGACACTCTGCCAGATAAAACTGAACCTGGGTATCTTTCCTCCGACCAAATGCTGACGCGCAAGCTGAGGGAAGCTTTGCGGGGAGCAGGATTGACAGAAGTAATGCACTACTCTTACTCGGTGGCGAAGACGGAGGACGATCGCGAGGTAGCGATCGCTAATCCGATGTTCGCAGAATACTCATCGCTGCGAACTGAATTGGTATCTGCCTTAATTAATGCTTTCCAGTACAATTTGGAGCAAGGCAACGGTTCCTTGAACGCCTTTGAAATAGGTCGGGTATTCTGGCGGGAAGAGGACGGACTAATAGAAGCTGACTCGGTGGCGGGAATTATTGGCGGCGACCCCACTCAAGGTACTTGGACGCGGGGAGGCGCATTACAACCGATGACTTGGTTTGAAGCCAAGGGAGTGCTGGAAAGTTTGTTTGCACGGCTGGGAATGCCTGTAGAATATCAACCAGACCGACGCGATCCGCGCCTGCATCCGGGACGCACAGCTTCTTTGTGGTTGCAGGGTGATCGTTTGGGTACGTTTGGGCAACTGCATCCCCAGATGAGGCAACAGCGGGGTTTGCCGGATGCTGTCTACGTTTTTGAGATGGATTTGGATGTGGTCTTAGACTATCTGGATCGGGATGAAAACCTGATACCTGTGTTCAAACCTTTCTCGACTTTCCCCGGTGCTAACCGGGATTTGGCTTTATTTGCCTCGACTAAAATTTCTGTAGCGGAAATTAAACGAGCGATCGCGTCTGCTGGCGGTGCTTTACTAGAATCGGTGGAATTGTTTGATGAATATCGTGGTCAAAATGTCCCAGAGGGACAGCGAAGTTTGGCCTTGCGGTTAGTTTACCGCGCCAGCGATCGCACTCTCACCGATGAAGATGTCGAACCAGTACATCAAAAAATCCGAGAAGCACTCGTCGATAAATTTAGTGTCAGTCTGAGAAGTTAAGTTTTGCTAATGGCTAATTCTTTATATTAGCCATTAGCAATTAACAATTAGCCATTAGCAATTAGCCATGACTAAATATGTGATGTGGGGAAATTATTGCGAGGATGTTTTAGAGAAGCGATCGCCTTATCGCCAAGCACATCTAGACGGTCTTGCCGCCCAAAAAGAATCCGGTGTTTTAATTACCATTGGCCCTACTAAGGATCTCACCAAAGTCTTTGGTATCTACGAAGCCGAAGACGAAGCCACCGTCCGCCAGTTAATCGAAGCCGATCCTTACTGGCAAAACGGCATTTGGACAGAATACGATGTCCGCGAATGGATTCAAGCCTTTTAAATAATCTTTCGTTAGTGCGTTCACCCTTTTATGGTGGCGCTACGCGAACAAAGCCTGCTTTACGCAGGCTTTCAAGGTTTTAATCCACACAGGTGGACGAAATCTGTAGCCGCGAATTACATTCACAGGGGCTTTTTTCAATAAAGTTTTATTTAAACGCTGCAAGATTTTTGGGCAATTAATGTTATTTAACCCAAATACACAATTATTTCCAAAACTGAATCCTTATACCATAGCTTTACAATTTTTGAACACTGCCTTAAGGCAGATATACAAAAAAGGACACAACTCGTTAAATTTAAAAAACGTCTATCGAAAGGCTAGACTCTTACTCTTACAGTACCACTAAAATTTATGGTATCAACTCCTCCATCTCAAGCTTCATCAAGTCAATATGAAGTTACCGATCCAAAAGCAGAAGTTGAAGTTATAGTCTCCGAAACTAAACCAGACAGCGAAATAGATTTAGAATTTCTTTATACCAGAGATATTGAATTTCGCCAAGAAACCATTTACTTCATCGTTGTAGACCGCTTTTATGACGGTGATCCTGACAACAGCGAAGGCCCAAACCCAGAACTTTTCGACCCAGAAGCAAAGGATTGGGGAAAATATTGGGGTGGAGATTTACAAGGAATTATTGATAAACTCGATTATTTAAAAGATATGGGAGTTACAGCACTTTGGCTGACTCCCTTATTCGAGCAAGTTGAAGCATTATTTGTTGAACAAGCCGCAATTCATGGCTACTGGACAAAGGATTTTAAACGCATCAATCCTCGCTTTATTGGCAAAGATGAAGAACCTTCACTCAACAAAACCCAAGAAACTAGAAATACAACTTTTGATAAATTAGTTGCTGAATTACACGTCCGAAAAATGAAGCTGGTGCTGGATATTGTGTGTAACCACAGCAACCCAGATTTTAGCGGTAAGAAGGGGGAACTCTACGACGATGGAGTGAAAATAGCAGATTTTAACGATGATAAAAATGGGTGGTATCACCACTATGGTGAAGTAAAAAATTGGGAAGATGAGTGGCAAGTTCAAAACTGCGAACTGTCTGGTTTAGCCACCTTCAACGAAAATAATGTCGAGTACCGAAACTACATTAAATTAGCAATTAAACAATGGCTAGACCGGGGAGTTGATGCTTTGCGGGTAGATACCGTTAAGCATATGCCTATCTGGTTTTGGCAAGAATTTAACGCTGATATTGTAACCCACAAGCCGGATGTTTTCATTTTTGGCGAGTGGATTTTTAGCGATCCTCGAAGTGAGCTTTCGGTGGAATTTGCCAATGAGTCTGGGATGACAATTCTAGACTTTGGTCTTTGTTTAGCAATTCGAGCAGCTTTGGCGCAAGGCGCTGAAGGTGGATTTCACCTGATGCAGGATGTTCTAGATTTGGATCATCGCTATTACGGGGCGACTGAGTTGATTACATTTATTGATAATCACGATATGCCCCGATTCCAGTCTTTGAATCCCAATCCAGAGATGCTCAGGGTAGCGATCGCTTTCATTATGACCTCTCGCGGCATTCCCTGCATCTACTACGGCACAGAACAGTATCTTCACGACGATACAAACGGCGGTAATGACCCCTACAATCGCCCCATGATGACTCAGTGGGATACCAATTCACCCCTTTATCGAGATATCCGGTTACTATCAGGTTTGCGACGACTGAATCCGGCGGTATCTATGGGAAGCCAGTGGCAAAAATATCTGACACCTGATGTTTATTGTTACGTTCGTCGTTACCGAGATTCGATACTTTTTGTGGCGATGAATCGTGGTGAAGCTGTTAAGCTGGAATCAGTTGATACAGAGTTACCAGAAGGAGAACATACCGATATTTTGTCGCGGCGCAAATTTGAAGTTAAAGACGGAAAGTTACAAAACTTAGAACTAGAAGCACAGGATGTAATTGTCATCAGTCACGTTGGGGAACGTATCAAAGGGCAAACCATTGTGCGGGTACAACTCAATGCTGTAGAAACACAGCCTGGAGAAACTGTTGTGGTAATGGGAGATTGTCCGGAGTTAGGTAATTGGGATATATCCAAAGCTTACCCCCTGGAATACATCAACACTAACACTTGGTTTGGGGAAATTCCCTTTAACGAAAGTGCTGGAAAGTTGATTACTTATAAATACGCGCTGTGGCGTGAAGGGCAGTCACCATTACGCGAAAATAACGTCGGTCGTCGTTGGGTTATTGCCAACGAAGGGACGGTAAAATGGCGCGATAAATGGGCGACAGGACGCGAGTCTTAAAAAGGTAAAGAGTAAGAGGCAAAAAGGCCAAAACAAAGAAACAAAGATACATTTGCTGCCTAGACCGATTACCTTAGCATACCTTTTCTCGTTCTCATGCTGTGGTCTGGGAACGCATGAATAAAGCTCTGTCTCTCGTTTCCAATCCAAACAGATTTCAGATCAAGAGGAGGCTGGAGCCTCCTCTTTTATTCCCAGCACTTGGAATGAGAGAGAAAGTAGAATAAAACCCTATTCCCTCAGCCTTAGCATCAAAGCTTAACAGCTTGGCCGATATAGCATACAGAAGTGTCATCGTTAATTTGGATGTGAAATAACTCTGTCGTGTCGCCATTTCTGCGATTATTTAACCCTTTAAATACCATATCCCTAAGTGTTTTAAAATTAGTGCCGTCAGTCAGATCAAACCCTTTAATTGCAATATTTTTGAAGCCAGTTGTTTCCATTAACCCAATCAATTCATCGGGTTTAATAAATTTATTCCAGTCGTGAAGCCCTCGCGGTATTTGCTTTAAAATATCCTCCAAAAGCCAAATCATTATCACTTTTGACTTAAAAGTTCTGTTGATTGTATCAAATAAAAACATTCCATTTTTCTTTAATACTCTGTAAGCTTCTGAGATAACTTTTTCCAAATCGGCGATATGCTCTAAAACATCAAAACACACAACGGCATCAAATGTATTTTCCTCATAAGGGAGGTCTTCAGCAGTTCCCCATTTGTAGTCAATTAGTAGGTCGCTCTTTTGGGCGTGTTCTTGTGCTGCTTTAATTGAGGTGAAAGATAAATCTATACCAGATACATTAGCTCCTCGCTTGGCTAGGAATTCGCAGGCTAATCCACCTCCGCAACCCACATCCAAAACTTTGAGCCCTTTCCAATTGGGGACATAGCTATTAAAAAATTCAAACCTAGATTTGTTTAAATGGTCAGGCAGATATAATACCTCATCTTCCTTCCACCATTTATCAGCATTCAAGTTATAGTATTCCAAATCATTTTTAATCATGGTCTATCCCCTGTTCTAACTCAATTTCTCAATCTACAGCTCTAATCAAAGCGGTTAGCTGTAGATTGTTAATTGTTATGCTGATGAAAACGCGATCGCAAAGCGTTGCGTTTCCAGCACTGCCTTAACAAACACCTTGTTTATATAATTTCAAGTTAGCTACTAATGTTGGTGGCTTGCTTGTACCTGAAGACTTGATTTATTGTTAAATCAGTCGGTTACAAGTTATACACGCTGCTGGTAGTTAGTTTGTAAAGATAAAGACATACGCAGTGAAGGCAGGGTTGGTTAATGCAGAATAAGTATTTTTCTTAGTAATAAATAACTACCCTTTATAAAATTTTTTAGCTTCTTTACCTAATAGACAAAAGCTTTTCTCTATCTTCAGAAACTCCCTTCAGGGAAAGGCGCGATCGCAGCTTTCTCAAAAAGGCAAACAAAAAACAACGCAGAGAAATATTTAACTCTGCGTCCCTTTGCGTACCAAGAGCGTTTTAATCCAAAATGGCTAATAGTTCCAGAAAAACTGCATTTGTCCAACCAAAACCAATTTCATTGGAACTGTATCCGAAGTGGATTTCATCGGAAACATCGGCTGAACAGTTATAAACGTCGTATTTCTCTAGGAGTGTTCCAGTTCTTTCAAACTCTTGAACTAACAAAGATATAAAGTTTCGCGCTAAACGTTTAGCATCTTCTTCGTAACCATATCGTAGCAATCCTTGAACTGCAATTAATTGTAACGGCGCCCAACCAAAGGGAGCATCCCATTGACTTCCGGTGACACGGGTGCTGGTGAGTAATCCTCCGGGGGCCTCAAAGTCGGGCAAATTTTCTACAACTCTTTTTGCTTGTTCTTCGGATGCGATACCTGCCCACAAAGGATAAAATGTTGTGGCAAATTCATAGTTGCGACGTTTGCCAGTGTGAAAGTTGTAATCAAAGTACAGTCCGGCTTCTTCATCCCAGAGAAATTTGTCAATTAATTGGCGGCGGGATGCAGCGCGATCGCGCCATTGATGGGCAATTTCTTTGTATCCTAAAATATCGTTAATTTCTGCTGTATCTTCCTCCATTTTGTAAATCAAAACGTTCAGGCAAACGGGAGCATAATGAATAATATCTACATTGAAAGGTCCAAAACGATAAGATGGATCAAAACCAGATTCTCGCATTGTCCTGTCGCCTTTGTAGAACAAATCAGTTAAGCGATCGCTCTCTCGGTCGTAATACAAACTAACATCATAAGCTTCGACTTCAAATTTACGATAATATTCTCGTACCCGGTCATAATGAGTTCTTCCCTCCTCATCCCGTTCGGAAATAAGCACTTCTGGGGCTGGCCCTTCACCTAAAGCAAAATAGCGAGAAAGTCCTGTCGCCTGATTCAAGTGTGGTGGCAAAGTCCAGTAGTAATAAAAACTTTCTGTTGCTGATAATACAGATTGCAGCCACTCCTTATCCTGAGTGTGCTGATAGAGTGCCAGAATCATTGGTGTTAGTAAAGGTGGCTGCGATCGCGTCAGCATATACGTCCGATTCGCATTTAAAATCGTCCCGTAATGCACAATTTCATATATCAACTGTTCCACCAAACTTTTCGCTAATTCCAGTTCTCCATCCTGTAGTAATCCTAATTGGATGAAATAACTATCCCAGCCGTACATTTCATTAAAACGACCGCCAGGAACTACATATTCATGAGGTAAATAGAGCAACCCATGTTCTTCAATTTGCTCAACTTCTGCTGGTAAAGTTCTAATTTCAATTTGATTAAATTCTTCCTGACTGAGGACTTTTCGTAGAGATGCTTCTATTTGCGATCGCTCTTCTTTTTGCGATATATATATAGGCCACTTTTTTCCGGGAAAATGATCAATTTTTGGATCGCGTGCAGCATCTAAAATATGTTCGTGAGAACGAGATAGTGTCTTCCAAGTTTCCTTTATATAGGCTCTCACTGCCTTGATTTTTTCTGGAGATAGAAAGGCTTCTTTTTGAGTTAAATCTTCACTATTCACGGTTTATCCTTAGCTTTTAATATTTTCTTGTAGCGTGGGCATTCTGTCCGCCTTGCGGCGCAAATCTACTCACTTCCGAGCTAGTACAAAGTAAAGTTGTAATATCATTCCATATTCCTTGGTCTGTTGCTAACACCTCAACTTCTGCCATGTATTCCGCCTCAAATTGTTTTAATTTTTGGGGTTGCAGCTGCAATACCGGATTACCGCCAGGAGTCTTCCAGTTTTCTTTCCATGCCTTTTCCACATCACTGCGATTAAGATAGGCACCAAACTGCTCAATTTTGACTTCAATATCTACAAATCCTGCCTCTTGTAACATTTTATGACACTTACCAGGGCTACCAAGCGGTTCTTTTACATCTGAAATAAAAATGCCATATTTTTGAGCTATTTTTTTAATCAGTGCATATGTAGTAAAGGATGTGTCAGAAAAAGTAGAAAATACCACTACCCCGCCTTTTTTTACAAAGCGATGCCACAAGCGCAAAACACCAGGTATGTCAGTAAACCATACTATCGCTGAAGAACATAATATCGCATCAAAGCTATTATTACTGAAGTCTAACTTGTTGGCATCTGGTTCAATAAGTTCTATATTCTGCAAACCTTCGGCATCAATTTTTTGTTGCGCTTGACTGAGCATTCCTGTGGAAATATCCACCCCAATTACTTTGCCTTCAGGAGCAACGATTTTTGCAGCAGGGATGGCAACTAAACCAGTACCAGTTGCCACATCCAGTATGTTTTGCCCCCTGTGTAGCTGGGAAATTTCAAGCAGTCGATTAGCAAGACGAGGGTGAAAATCACTTTCTTTATCATAGTTTGTTCTCCCATTAAAGAAAGCAGCCAATTGCTGCTTGAAATTGCCTTTTTCCGCCTGATTGAGCATTTAATATATTCTCCTCAATTTGGTTGAGAAACTGTTTTTTTTTTTCTACTGAGTTGTTGCGTGGCTAATAAGTAAAGCCACAGGAAAATATTTTTGGTTCTTCATTACTTGGTATGCCAAACTATTAGTTTAAAGGGCTGAAAAGCTTGGAATAGAAACCTTTGGGGCTTCTTAGCGCCTCTACCGCCAAAAACAATTTAAAATAATGCCCAAAACTTTTGCACAGCAAGACCTTTGGGCATCGCAGGAGGCAGATTAGCATATCAGGTACGGAAGAGCCATATTTTTAGCTTTCCCCAATTAACAACGTAGCATTAGCTCTGAGTGATTTGGATGCTCGCATCATATAAAGGGTGGTTAAATGCTCCTAATCAAAGACTGTAGGCAAATCTGGATGTCGAGAATACTCGAAGACTTTGGCTATTTGAGTAGGTGTAACGCGACTGAGAGATAACTCTGGAATTTCGTTTTCAGCAAAGAATGCCACTTCACTTGTCTCTATACTCGATGATGGAGAGCCGCTCAATAGCTCGCACTGAAAAAAGAGTTTGTAAACATACTCTGGAATGGGTGGATGTGGGTGTCTGTTTCTGTCATAAACAGCCAATAATTTGACAGCACGAGTATGAAATCCAGATTCTTCATACACTTCTTTTTCAATACACTCACTGGGACTTTCGCCCACATCAGCCCATCCACCAGGTAGCGTCCAACCACCATCCGAGCGTTCTTTAACCAACAAGAGAGTATTATCTTGAAATACGGCTCCTCGTACATCAACTTTAGGAGTGGCATATCCTACTTCACCTGCAAAAAGATTGAGGATATATTGTGGATTTTTCTCTGAATAAGTAGCAACTATCTCAGCAGCAATCTCGCGGATTAACTTGTACCGCTCAATGTCAAAAGGGTCTGTAGTATATTTCAGACCCGTTTGAGCGATCGCTTGTAGTTTCTTTGCCCATTCAAGCCACTTCAGATCCACAATATTTTTCCTTTTTCTTGTTTTACGATTGCTTTAGCTAAAAAGTAAAGACACAGGAAAGTATTTCAAGGCATCACCAATCAACACTGTACCATTAGCTTTGAGTGATTGGGCAGTTATAGCATCTTTCCACTCAGACGGCATTCCTTGCGCCAACTCAATTCTAGTATCATCCCATTGTTTGCCAAGCGGATATTCTCCTTGCTTGATAACCCTTGTAAAGAATCGGGGTGCGATCGTAATTGCCACACTATTTTCATACTTTCTCGCAAAAGCAACAATACAATCTTTAAACTTCCCAACTACCTCTAGAGGCAGATAATCCCCTTCTTTGAAGAGTTGCAAATTTTGTTTTCTCGCCTCAAGGCTTCTAGCGGTTAAGAAAAGCTTAACCCTGCCATCTTTCTTATTTGCCAACAAATCCTCAATCAACTTCAAGATATCTGTGTGCGCCTTTTGTTTGATGTCTTTCAAAAACCCTAACCGTCGCTCAAAATCAACCGGACGACGGTTATCAGGGTCTACCAAACTCAGCTCCCATAATTCCGTGCCCTGATAAAAATCAGGTACGCCAGAAGCCGTTACTTTTAGGAGTGTTTGTGACAGTGAATTGAATATTCCATAATAAGATATCAACTTTTGAAAAGGCAGAAATTCCTGCAAAAATTGGTTATCTTCCGACGGATTCATCACCTCTTCAATAAAAGCAACAAAACCATTTTCATAATCGGTGTCTGGTCTAAGCCAAGCTGTATGCACCTTAGCTTCTCTGACAGCCTTAATCGCATACTCTTTCACTCGATCCACAAATTCTGGCAGTTCGCTCTCCTCAAACGGGAAAGCTCCAACAAGCGTCTGGTAAAACAAGTATTCATCATTCTTCTCAGGAACAGTTCGACTATCCAATTTACGCTTTTTAGAGGCGTTAATCTCGCTCCAAGTTTTTACCTGTTTTTCCCAAACTTCAGGAATTTCTGAAATCACATTAATCCGCGTTCTGACATCTTCACCGCGTTTGGTGTCGTGAGTTGCGGTAGCATTCATTTTATAAGGCCAGCGTTCTTGCTGCCTTTTATTAAACTCGTGAAAGTCTGCAACTGTAATCCCAAATTGGCTAGGATCGCCGCCTACTTCATTGAGCGATATCAGGCGGTTATACACATATAAAAGTGTATCCTCAATGCCTTTTGCCATCAAAGGCCCAGTTAACTGCTGAAGCCGCATTACAAAGTGACGCTGTAACTCTTTTTGTTCTGAGGTTACAAACTCTTCATCTTCCAGAAGAAGTAACTTTTCGATGTAGTTAAGTTCTTTTAAAAGCAGAGGGACTTGCTCTTTTGCTTTGGCAATAACTTCCTTAACGTAAAAGCGATCGCTTTCTCTCAAACCCTCTTGGTTGATGTAAGTTCGATACACTGGAAAGAGTGTTAGCACCTCCGTCAAAGCTCGTTGTAGGCCGTGCTGGGTAAAATCACTCCCTACTCTGGAATGACCCGATACTCTTTTCAACAGGTAGGCTAAATTATCTACATCCCCTGCCATATTTCTCTCTACAATCAGCCTTTTTTTATCCCGAAAAAGCTGCTCATAGGGAGTTTCAAAACCCGTCAATCTGGAATAAATTTCTTTTAACTGCTGTTCGCTTTCAGTTTTACAGAAAATACCGTTAACGTAGTTTAAGAAATCATAGCCACTTGTTCCCTCAATCGGCCAGTAATTAGGCAAATCTTCTTTATGTTCCAGAATTTTTTCCACCGTGATGTAAACATCTCCGGTTTTGTCTCTGAGTCTTTGCAGATACTCGGTTGGATCGTAGAGTCCGTCTATGTGGTCAATCCTGAGTCCGGTTATCTTTCCTGATTCAACTAATTGACCGATTAAAGTATGAGTTTTATGGAAAACTTTTAGTTCTTCAACCTTGACAGAAATCAACTCATTGACCGTAAAAAATCTTCTGTAGTTAAGTTCTTCCGCTCCTACTTTCCAGAAAGAAAGACGATAAAACTGTTCTGAAAGTAAATTATCTAAAGGATTAAAACTTTCAGGCTTGCCCTTTTCCCCATTAAAAAACTCTATGTTGCTGTCAATAAATTCTTTAACTTCCGGATTTTTCGTATAAAGTTCCCAAAGCAGTCCTTTAACAAAAGCTATCTGGTCGTATCTTTCTTTACCTTTTGGTTCCTCAGAAGGATTTTTAAGCAGATAAAGAATACCAAGTAGCTTTACGAAATCTGGATGATACCTTCCCAGCGCTTTAGTTAATTTACCCAAATTAAGAGTGACAAACTTAGCATAAGATTCTATCTTTACGGGTAGTCTCAGGCTATAGTAATTAACGCTTAGTCCAGAGTGGTCATACTTTAGCTGAATTTCGCCATTTTCCAAACAATCTCCATAATAATTTCCCAGCAGAGGCGCAAGCACTCGACCTCTAATAGCTTCATACGGGTGATTCCATTCGATGTCGAAGTAGTCGAAAGATTCGGAATTAGAACCATTTTCCATCACATCCATCAACAATTGGTTTTGGCTATCATAAGCCATATGATTAGGCACAATATCTTGCACCCATCCCATGTCGTAACGCTGTACTTCATTCACCAGCTCTTCAAAGTTTTCTTGTGTTCCTAGCCCAGGATTTATTTGATTAGGGTCAACGACATCATAGCCGTGAGTGCTGCCTTCTCTGGCTTTAAAAATGGGCGAAGCATAAAGGTCAGAAATTCCTAATTCAGCCAGATAAGCAATAATTTTTTTTGCTTCTTCAAATTTAAAACCAGAATTAAATTGAAATCTATATGTTGCTGTTGGAATCCGCATGATTTAATTTTTACTCCTAAATAATATTTTCGATTAATCCTCGTTACCAGGCTCAGCCTGGTAACGAGAATATAGAGGCTAAGCCTCCCAATTGCATTCCCAGGCGTTCGCCTGGAAGAATTGCGTTATCCTGCTATTTCGTAGAGGGCGAGACTTTGGGGTTTGATTGTCAATTCTCGATCTAGTGTGAGTTTATCAGGTAATGTGGAACCAGAACCCATCCACTTTGTATCAGCAGAATCTAAAATCTTTTGCCACCTGCCACTCGGCGCAGGTGGCGTAAAAGCGACATCTTGATCGTTAAAATTCATAATGCAAAATATCTGACTATCATCATTCCATCGCCGCAAAAACAGGATTTTATCGGATTCTACGCTGGATACTTCTAGACTTTTCTTATCCAGCTTCCTTAATGCTGGAATTGTCCGACGTAGCTGAAGTAGTTGTTGATAAAATTCCCACAAAATTTTGTGTTTTCCTTCTTTTCGTTGTTCCCACTTAAGCTGGCACTTATGGAAGGTGTCAGGACTCTGGGGGTCTTGCATCTCGCCTCGTCCGGCAAATACTTTAAATTCTTCTTCTTTACTCTTGCGGATGGCTTCAATTAAGTCTTGGTCTGAGTGACTGACAAAGTAGAAAAAAGGAGCTTCTTCACCGTATTCTTCCCCCATGAAAAGAAAGGGAATGAAGGGAGAAAGAAAGACAGCACCAGCAGCAAGTTTTAGACCTTCAAGAGAAACAAGCTTAGATAATCTTTCCGCCAGAACGCGATTTCCTATCTGGTCGTGAGTCTGGGAAAAGACAATGAAACGATATCCGGGTTCCTCTTTAGAATTACTACCATAACGGCGTTTTCTATGAGGGGCGTACTGTCCGGAATAAATAAAGCCTTCGCGGAAGGATTTTTCTAGTTGTTCAATCTTGCCAAAATCTTGATAATACCTGTCATTTTCCCCTGTTAGTAAGGTGTGTAGTGCGTGATGGAAATCGTCATTCCACTGAGCATCTATTCCACATCCACCTACTTCTTTGGGTCGAATTACTCGAACATCATTTAAATCGCTTTCGGCTGTTATATAACATTTCCGGCCATTAGCTTGAGAAAATTCATCAACTAATTCTGCTAGTTCCTCTAAGAAGTGTTTAGCACCCAAATCGTAGATGCCTTGAATTGCATCTAATCTCAAGGCATCTACGTGATATTCTCTAAGCCAGAAAAGGGCATTTTCTAGGCAAAAGTTCCGCACCCCGTCGCTATATTTATCATCCAAATTCAAAGCGTCTCCCCAATGACCATGATATTTGGATGTGAAGTAGGGGCCAAATTCAGATAGGTAATTTCCTTCGGGGCCAAGGTGGTTATAGACGACATCGAGAATTACTGAGATACCATGTTGGTGACAGGCATTGACGAGTTTTTTGAATCCTTCCGGGCCACCATAAGAATCCTGTGCAGCAAAGAGATAAACGCCATCGTATCCCCAGTTTCTTTTACCTGGAAATTGGGCAATTGGCATAATTTCTATGGCATTAATTCCCAATTCTCGTAAGGTGCTAAGTCGGGGAATCATTGCCTCAAAGGTGCCTTCTGGGGTGAAGGTACCGACGTGCAATTCATAGATTATCGTTTCATCTAGGGGTATGCCAGACCAATTAGTATCATCCCAGGCGAACGTGTTAATATCAATTACTTGAGAAGGGCCATGTACTCCCTGTGGTTGAAATTTTGAGGCAGGGTCTGGTCTATCTTTGTTTCCTTCAAGTTTATAGAAGTAAAGCGTTCCTGGTTCAATGCCTGATGCTTTTACTTTCCAATAGCCTTCCTCATCTTGTTGCATGGGAATGAGACGTTGTTCCGGAGCAACAATTTGTACGGCTACTTCTTTGAGAGTGGGAGACCAAACGGTAAATTCACAATTTCCGTTGCCCAAGTAACAAGCGCCAATTCTCACTTTAAATTAGCCTCACTGTTAATAAAGACCTGGCTTTTTAAGAAAATGCACTGGCATTATTCAAGCCTACTTTTATAGGTAAATTGAATAATACCAGTACCCGCAATTTTTTCTGTGAAAGTTATTAGATTATTATTCAGAATTTAGCCTTTTACATATCAGATTTTTTAACATTATTCTGAATTATGGCTTCTGGCTCTTAACTGCTGAAGTTTTAAATAATAACCGTTCCAAGGATATATTTAATTTTGATTACGCAGACCTGCCATAAGGTGTATTTTTTTGCTCTTGGCAAGGTGCAACAGATCCTTTTACCAGCTGCCGCCTGCACCGCCGCCGCCGCTACTCCCGCCGCCGCCACTACTTCCGCTGCCGCCACTACTTCCGCTGCTGCTACTTCCGCTGCTAGGGGGTGGCGGTGGTGGAAGGCGAGGGATAATTTCTTCTTCCTCCCGATGATCGGAACAATATTGGCAGTCGTAAGTAATCAGGCGTATACCATCAGAATAAGTTGTAGCGTGCCTAAGAGTTTTTTCGTTGCGGATGACTGTGTATTCTTGACACTTGGGGCAATTGCTAAATTCACCTAAGTTGTTAATATCGGCGCGGATATGAAAGGCTGGTTCGCTAAGAGTTTTACTACAGGTTGGACACTGCCAAGCTTCAAATTTGATGCTGCCAATATTTTGTGCAACTTGCTCGCCTTTACTCAAATAAGGTAACAATAAATCTGAATTTAACTGTTGTAACGGTTGTTTGCAATTAGTACAATGAAAACGTCCTGGAAACAAACTGTCACTTTGCGATCGCCCTTTCGGTTCGATGTACACTGGACGGCGAGATAGGGTATACGCGATCGCGCCTATACCGCCTATACCGCCTATCCCCGCTAACAACCAACCGGGTATACCAGCGTTATCGTTTTTACTCGGTGCATCAGCGTTATAAACTGTTTCGGGTACGTTCGTGTTAGGAGAAGTTGTAGACGGTTCATTTGTTTGCAAAGCTACAATTATCGCTTTGGTTCCAGCCAGGGTACCGCCATCAAAATTGTTTTCTTTGAATTTTGGGGTGATTTCTTGTTGGATAATGCTACCCGCTTTTGCATCCGGCAATAGGGATTCTACGCCGTATCCAGTTTCAATCTCTACTCGGCGATCGCCCTTAGAAATTAACAACAACACGCCGTTATCTTTTCCCTTTTTCCCAATTTTCCAGCGATTAAACAGGGATGTAGCAAATTCTTTTGGTGTAGCAGAAGGTGCTGTTTCTGCCACTGTCACAACGACAATTTCACTGTCATTTTCAGCTTCTAATTTGGAGATGATTTCGTTGAGTTGTGCTTCCGTCTGGGGAGTCAGCACCTGCGCCATATCTGTCACCCAACCGCCATTTACTTGTCGGGGGTTGGGAACTTCTTCTACCGTTATAGCTAAACTCGACGGTGCGAAACCCAGAATTGCGACACTCAAGCCGCACGCGCACAAACTTTGCTTTAGTTTAAGTGCTACCCATTGCATAACTGCTTTCTTTTAACGCCTGTTGTTAGGTATGCTTTTTTCCCCGACTATCTGATTGTATCAACTCCTCTGTTCTACTTGTGTTTCCTTTGCATCGTTGCAGTTCGTTCTTTTTTTTAGTATATCTTTAGATAGTAGAGATTAGGTAAAATAACATCCAACACTTAAAATGTTCAAAAAAATTAACTGCCAAGACCCACTAGCTGTTGCCATGCGCGTTAGGGTTATAGAACGTTAAGGAAGAGGAGAAATTTTAAGTTAATTATATTTGTGTAAAGTTATGAACCAATCAAACCCTAATATTCCTGAAGAAATTGCACCGGAAGTTTTGGAAATTGCTTCTCGCTTGTATGCAGAGAAAAATCAAAGTTATTCGATGCAAGAATTAAAGGAGGCGGGTGCAGAGGTAGACATTCCGCCAGAGTTTATTGAACAGGCGGTACAAGAGGTACGCCAAAGAAGGATACAAGAAGAAAAACGACAAAAAAGGGTGAAGATAATTGGCGCTGCTGTGGCGGGCGCGATCGCACTCTGGGGAATCGTGACTTACAATATTCTTTCCGGTGCTGAATCTAGAGTAGATGCAGCCCAGGCGCAATTAGAAAATCAGCTTTCTCGACGTGCCGATTTAATTCCTAATTTAGTGAGCATTACTCAAGCTTACGCTAAACAAGAATATCAACTTGCAGATTTACTGACAAAATCTCGACAAAACTATTTGCAAGCTGATACCTCCACAGAAAAAGCAGCGGCGGCGGCACAAGTTTCTCAAGCTATAGAACGTTTCCGAAGTTATGCGGCTAAGAATCCTCAGTTGCAATCTTCTCAAGCTTTTATTAATTTACAGTATGAGATAGCAGGAACAGAAAATCGCATTGCTGTTGAAAGGATGCGTTATAACCAAAGTGTGCAAAATTACAATCAGAAAGTTAACCAATTTCCTAATGTTTTGTTAGCCCCGATTTTAGGGTTTAAGACGAAGCAATTTTTTCCAGCAAAAGCTACATAGCAATTCAAGGGTTGGATGCAATACATCTGTAAGGACATCGCATTGCCATGTCCTTACCAAGGTAGCCCGAACATCAGAACCGGGATATATTCCACCCAACTGAGAAACGCTATAATACCCAATTTGTAGCCGCACCTTTTAGAGGATGTCTGAAAAGTCATAATCGAGACGCTTAGACGGTGGAGATCCCCCTTGCATCCCCCTTTTTAAGGGGGACTAAGACTTGATTGTCCCCCCTTTTCAAGGGGGGCTGGGGGGATCAAACTAACTTTTGACACTTTTCAGACATCCTCTTAGGGTGTCGGCTACACAAACTATCGTCCGGATGGTGCGCGGACTTTATTAAGACGTTCCCTTGGCAAGTTTTGTTTGTGTAGCCACAGACTTAATGTGGGGATTTCGGCAGAGATGATTAGGATAGAAATAAGTATAGGTAAACATAAGAAATATGAACTTTTGCAGCGATAATGTCAGCGGAGTTTCGCCGGAAATCATTGAAGCAGTAGTTGCTGCCAATGAAGGTGCAGCTATGCCCTATGGTGATGATGAATATACTCAGCGCTTGTCAACACAGTTACAGGAATTATTTGAGACAGATTTAATTGTTTTTCCAGTAGCAACGGGTTCTGCTGCTAATGCCCTTGCTTTGTCTGTAATGACACCACCTTTTGGGGCAATTTACTGCCACAGCCAATCCCATATTAATGTTGATGAATGCGGCGCACCAGAATTCTATACTGGGGGTGCGAAATTGGTGACACTTCCAGGCGCAGATGGCAAAATTTACGCCTCTGACTTGGCAAATGTGCTAAACAAAGCTAGTGCTGGCGTTGTGCATCACGTACAACCTGCCGCTGTCAGTTTGACTCAGGCAACTGAAGCGGGATGTGTGTATAAACCAGAGGAAATTTCTCAAATTGCCGAGATTGCCCATACCCATAATTTGGGGTTACAAATGGATGGGGCGCGTTTCGCTAATGCTGTGGCGAGTTTGGGCTGTTCGCCTGCCGATATTACTTGGCGAGTTGGGATAGATGTGCTTTCGTTTGGGGCGACTAAAAATGGCGCGATCGCAGCGGAAGCAGTAATATTTTTTAATCAAGAATTGGCAAAAACTTTCGGCTATCGTCGTAAACGCAGCGGACATTTATTTTCCAAAATGCGTTTTTTGTCAGCACAGTTAGAAGCTTATATTAAAGATAATTTGTGGTTGAGAAATGCTGCCCACGCTAATAATATGGCTCAAAAATTAGCGCAGAGTTTATCATATTTGCCAGGAGTGAGATTGTGTCACCCAGTTGAGGCAAATGAAATTTTTATCGAGCTGCCAGAGTTAGTTACTCAAGGTCTTCTTGCTGAGGGTTTCCGCTTTTATCGTGGGGACGAAGGAGCTAAATCTACAGTGCGTTTAGTGACTGCTTTTAATACAAAAGAAGAGGATGTTTCTGCTTTTATGAAAGCAGCACAAAAATATTCTGAGAAGGCGAAATAAGGAGTTTATGGATCTTGAAGATGCAGGGCAATATTTTAGGTAGCCTATCATATCTATAGCAATCCTAACTTATTTATGAACTTCGCCCTTTCCTCCTACGTCCTGGTGAAAGCTTTCACAGATAACAGTTGACAGATAATATTGCCATTACTCCCGGTATTATTTGACTTACCGCACCGAATCACAACGAAAACAATTGAGACATTGTTCTTGGCACCATCCGAACTACCTTTAGTTTTTAAACTAAAACCTCCTTCAGCTTCTCTACAATCCACTGGCGAACCTCCTGATGAACTTCTTCGGCAACTTCATCAAGACCATGATCGGCACCATCGTAGAGGATGAGGTGCTTGGGTTCGCGGCTGAGGCTGTAGATGTACTGTGAACAGGACGGCGAAAGCACCTTGTCGCGTTTACCGTGAATCAGCAAGATTGAGCATCGTGGTGCTAACTGGCAAGCAGGCGCAGCACCATAGCTTTGGCTGGCGAGTGTCACGATGCTGCGAACAGCTTGGGAGAGGAAAGCAGCTTGAATAACGACAGCACCGCCAAAGGAGTGACCTATCAAAGCAACGGTATCAATACCTTCGCTTTCTAGATAGCTGATGCCTGCCAGAACGTCGAGAACTGATTCCGCAAGTATTGTGGGGTGCCGGAATCGCACTCTTAAAGAAGCGATCGCTTCACAGGTGAGTTCTTGGCACAACTGGGGATACAGCCCCTTGGCTGGTGTATCCCAACCACCGCCAACACCGCCGACGTAAATAGCACCGCACTTCGCACCATCCACTGGGTAGTAGCGACACTCTACCTTGCCACGGCTTGTCACCAGTGCGATTGGGTAATAGTCTTCTTGAATCGCTCCCACTTCCAGACCACTAACTACCATCTCGAAGGGATCGTCTTCATCGTCTTTGACATTATTCTTTGTGTGTAGCATCAATTATTATATTCCCTAAAGCTTTTATGCAAAGTAAAACACCCTTTCCTATTTCATTGCACTAATTAATACAGCTTGGCTCCTTCTATCCCTGGGCTGGAATTTTCAATGGCTAATTTAAGTGAGCTGTTATACATTAGACTCCTAGTCAAAGATGCCTGCACTTAGTACAAGAAATTTGCAAAATTAGGATGATACCCTAACTATTAATTAATCGCCAGATTCAGAATCAATTGATTCTGTGGGTATGGGCATCACTAGGACTTTATCAACTCGGTTGCCATCCATATCCATTACTTCAAAGCGGAACCTGTCTAATTCAAAATGGTCGGCAGCAGTAGGAATTTTCCCTAGATGCGTCATTACGAAGCCGCCCATTGTGTGATAGTTACCCTTTTGTTCTCCAGGCAACTCCTCGATGTCTAACAGTTCAAACAATTCTTGCACAGGCAACATCCCATCCACCAACCACGAACCATCCTCACGTTGTACAATTGGGGGATCTTCTGCCTCATCGGCTGAGGGAACGTCACCAACGATTTCTACAAAGATGTCGTTGAGAGTGAGCAATCCCTGAGTGACACCGTATTCGTCTACAACTAGCGCCATGTGAGTGCCAGTTTGCTTGAACAACTCTAGGACTTTCAATCCTCCCATGCTTTCAGGCACAAAAACGGGCTGTTGCAAGGAAACTGTCAGGTCAAGCGGTTGTCCCGATAGACTGCGGGCTAATAAGTCTGAGACTGGAATCACCCCCAGAACGTGGTCAAGGCTATCCTGGCAGACTGGAAATCGAGAATAGGTACTATTTATAATCTTTTGTTGGTTTTCGTCTGGGGAGTCTTCCAAATCGAGCCAGGTAATATCCGGTCGAGGTGTCATCAAGGCGCTTACGGGTTTGTCTCCTAAGCCAAAAACTCGCTCTACCATGTCTTGTTCGGCTTCCTCAAAGGTTCCCGCTTCGGTGCCTTGCTCGATCAAGTCTGTGATATCTCTTTCTGTAACCAATGGCTCTGTGGAGGGTTTGATGCCCAACATCCGCACCACCATATCAGTAGAAGCGCTCAATACATAAACGATCGGGGAAGCAATGGCAGCTAGCATCCGCATTGGGATAGCAACGGCAGATGCAATACGTTCTGGGTAGTTTAACGCCAAGCGCTTCGGCACCAGTTCGCCAATAATCAGCGTTAGATAGGTAATGATCAAAATGGCAACCGCTGATGCGATCGCTTCTTTATATGGTGCTAACCAGGGGATTAAACCTAACGCAGGTACCAGTCTTTTAGCGATCGTTCCTTCGCCAAAAGCACCGGACAGAATGACAATCAGGGTAATCCCCACCTGAACGATAGCTAGAAATTGATTCGGAGCATTAGCTAGTTCCAACGCAGCGCGAGCTTTGATATCTCCCCGATCGGCCAGCTGTTGCAGTCGTATTTTCCGTGCGGAGACGATCGCCAACTCTGACATAACAAAGATGCCATTGAGGATGGTAAGCAGGAAAATAATTAGAATTTCGGTAGTTGGGGACATTTGTATTTGTAATGCCAGTAGTATTGGCTAACGGTGCCTAAGATGGACGCCAGCTTTGTATGGGAACATAAGTTCCCCGAAAAAACGGTGGCTATAGAGAAATTAGCAGATTCGGTAGAGCAGAAATCTGTCTGTAGACCAGTCTCGATTTGATCTGCCTTCTAAAATGATGAAGGTAAGGAGATATACTCCTGCTGTTTTGTCAGAACGAATTAAGTATTTCCTCCAACTAATGGCATTTTCTTCTATTATTCGTGCCTTGGGGCGATCGCCTCTCACTACAGAACTGGTCTCTAAGCTAAACCGTCAGCGCTATCTCCAGCTCAACGGTATTCCTCGCTTGCCAAAAAATTTAGTGGCATCCGCCTTGGCACAAGTCTCTGGGCAAAATTTGTTTGTGGTGTGTGCCACTCTTGAGGAAGCTAGCCGTTGTTGCGCGGCTCTGGAAGCGATGGGCTTCGCCACGGTTCATTTTTATCCAACTTCGGAAGCGTCACCCTACGAGCCTTTTGACCCGGAATCGGAGATGATTTGGGGGCAGATGCAGGTGTTGGCAGATTTGGTCAACGGTCAGTCGTCAGTGGCAACGAACAACGGACAGCTGGCAACTGACAACGGACGATTAGCAATTGTAGCGACGGAACGCGCCCTACAACCGCATTTGCCGCCCCCTGAAGCTTTTAAAGCTTACTGCGTAACGATCCCCGCCAACCCCTCCTTAATAAGCGGGGATCAAGAGGGGATCGGGGATTTGGGAGCGTTTAGTAAGAAGGTGGCGACTCTGGGTTATGCGCGGGTTCCTTTGGTGGAAATGGAGGGGCAGTGGAGTCGGCGCGGGGATATTATTGATGTGTTCCCGGTTTCGGCTGAGTTGCCTGTGCGTCTGGAGTGGTTCGGGGATGAGTTAGACCAGATGCGGGAGTTCGATCCGGCTACTCAGCGATCGCTTGATAAGATTGAGCGTCTGGTTTTGACTCCTACTGATTTTAGTCCGATTGTGCGGGCGGCTTTAGAAGAGAAAAACCACTCTTTAGACGCGGGGGAAGACCAGAGAAGTACGCGGCGGTTGCTGGGGGTAGCTTTTGAGCAACCTGCTTCTTTGTTGGATTATTTGCCTGAGAATACTTTAGTAGCGATTGATGAGCCGGATCAGTGTCGCGCTCATAGCGATCGCTGGGTGGAACATGCTCAGGAACAGTGGAAATTGGCTGAGGAAGATTCTTCCCCATTACCAAAAATTCACCGTTCTTTTGATGAATCTCTGGCGGCGACAGAAGCTTTTCAGCGGTTGTATTTATCGGAGTTGGTTGAGGAAGGTCAGGGGTTAAATCTTGCTAGTCGTCCGGTTCCAGTGACTCCTCATCAGTTTGCGAAAATTGCTGAAACTATGCGTCAGGAACGCGATCGCGGTTTTGCGGTTTGGATTGTTTCTGCTCAACCTTCGCGTTCTGTGGCTTTGCTGCAAGAACACGATTGTCCGGCGCAGTTTGTCCCTAATCCTCGCGATTTCCCAGCAATTGATAAGTTGCAAATTCACAAGACTCCCATTGCACTAAAGTATTCTGGGGTTGCGGAACTCGAAGGTTTTATTCTGCCAACTTTCCGGTTGGTGGTGGTGACGGATCGGGAGTTTTTTGGACAGCATTCTCTGACAACTCCTAGTTATATCAGGAAGCGTCGCCGCGCTGCTTCTAAGCAAATTGACCCCAACAAACTGCGTCCTGGCGATTATGTGGTTCACAGAAATCACGGCGTTGGCAAGTTTGTCAAGTTGGAAAGTATGACTGTCAGCAACGAAACCCGCGAATATTTGGTGGTGCAGTATGCTGATGGTTTGTTGCGAGTCGTGGCGGATCAGCTGGGTTCTCTATCCCGGTTTCGCGCCACGGATGGGAAAGCGCCGGAACTTAATAAAATGTCCGGTAAGGCTTGGGAAAATACTAAGAATAAAGTCCGCAAGGCGATTAAGAAACTCGCGGTTGATTTGCTGAAATTGTATGCTCAAAGAGCGCAACAGCAAGGTTTCACTTATCCATCTGATTCGCCTTGGCAAGAGGAAATGGAGGATTCTTTCCCCTATCAACCAACGCCGGATCAGTTGAAGGCGACTCAAGATGTGAAGCGGGAAATGGAAAGCGATCGCCCAATGGATCGTTTGGTGTGCGGTGATGTCGGTTTTGGTAAAACGGAAGTCGCTATTAGAGCAATTTTTAAAGCTGTCACCGCCGGAAAGCAAGTTGCCTTTCTCGCCCCTACTACTATCCTGACTCAGCAACACTACCACACTTTAAAAGAGCGTTTCGCTCCTTACCCGATTGAAGTTGGTTTGCTTAACCGTTTCCGCAGCGCTGAGGAACGTCGCAACATTATTAAGCGGCTGGCGACGGGTGAATTAGATATAGTCGTTGGTACTCACCAGCTACTTAGTAAGGATATTCAGGTGCGAGATTTAGGGTTGTTGGTGGTGGACGAAGAACAGCGTTTCGGCGTTAACCAAAAGGAGAAAATAAAGTCTCTCAGAACTCAAGTTGATGTGCTAACTCTCAGCGCCACTCCGATTCCCCGCACACTTTATATGGCACTTTCGGGAATTCGGGAAATGAGTTTAATTACCACGCCGCCGCCTTCTCGTCGTCCGATTAAAACTCACCTAGCTGGATACGATCCTGATGCAGTACGCACTGCAATTCGCCAAGAACTTGACAGAGGGGGACAAGTCTTTTATGTTGTTCCGCGAGTTGAGGGAATTGAAGAAACTGCCACCGCTTTGCGGGAAATGGTGCCGGGAGTTAAACTAGCGATCGCGCACGGTCAGCTAGACGAATCTGAACTAGAAGCGACGATGCTTGCTTTCAGTGCTGGCGAAGCAGATATCCTCCTGTGTACCACGATCATTGAATCCGGTTTGGATATCCCCAGAGTCAACACAATTTTAATAGAAGACGCGCAGAAATTTGGTTTATCGCAACTTTACCAATTGCGAGGAAGAGTCGGACGTGCGGGAATCCAAGCTCACGCATGGTTATTTTATCCCAAACACAAGGCGCTATCTGATGCCGCCCGCCAACGCTTACGAGCAATTCAGGAGTTTACTCAGTTGGGTTCGGGTTATCAACTAGCGATGCGCGATATGGAAATTCGCGGTGTCGGGAACTTGTTGGGTGCAGAACAATCTGGTCAAATGGATGCAATTGGTTTCGACCTTTACATGGAAATGTTGGAAGAATCCATTAAAGAGATTCGCGGCCAGGAAATTCCCCAAGTTGATGATACTCAGATTGACTTGGCTCTGACTGCATTCATCCCCGCTGACTACATCACAGACTTGGATCAAAAGATGAGTGCCTACCGCTCTGTTGCTGCGGCTCGTTCTAAGGAAGAATTAGTAAGTATTGCCGCAGAGTGGAGCGATCGCTATGGTAACATCCCTAAATCTGCTACTCAGTTGTTGCGGGTAATGGAACTTAAACAAATAGCCAAGTCTCTAGGCTTCAGTCGCATCAAACCCGAAGGCAAACAACACGTTATCTTAGAGACACCAATGGAGGAACCTGCCTGGAACCTTATCCGAGCAAATCTGCCAGAACACCTGAAAACTCGTTTTGTCTATACCCCTGGTAAAGTCACTGTTCGCGGTTTAGGTGCCTTAAGCGCCGATCAACAGATGGAAAGTCTGATAACTTGGTTGGGTAAAATGCAGGGAGCATTGCCAGAACCCGCACTCGTTTAAATTTAACCCAAATAGTACATTCTGTAGGTTGGCTTGAGGAACCTCACCCAACCTACAATAGAGTGTTATAGTTATCAAGTAAAAATTGACTTTCCTAATAATTGTCGGTAATTTCTAGAGAATTGTAGCTTTGGATACAGCTATCAATCTTTAGTCAGAAAATGCACCAATTGAGGTAAAAAAAATTACTCCGTTGGGTACTTCTGATTTCGCGGCTTGCCACGTTTCAATAAACTTATAGACGCAATAAATAAAAGCTAGTGGCTAACTGAGGTTAAATAAGTGTCTTCTCAACTCTCATTTAACTGACGCTAATTTTAACGTAGCTATAAATAGCGCTTATCAATATTAACCACTCCTGAAAATAAAAGCAGAAATTTGCTAGGAAAAGCTTGCCTTAGCTATTTTTATGTGTCATATTTAATTTCTGGTTACTTCATTAAAACTTTATGAAATTATCAGAAACTTTGTTCAGACTTTTACCACACTATTCTTTAAGGTTTGTACCGTGGTACATAGAGATGAGCAAATCACTCAACTAACCGGATATCAACAAGGTGAACTTATGAGTAGGATATGCACGAAAGAAGAACCTAGCGCTCTACAAGCTTTAGCAATAGCTTCAGCACAAAGCGTACACGCCGCTAAGCCTGCGAAATTACTAAAGCGACAATTTGATATCTTGCAACCATTGCGTCAATGGCTGGACGGGATAGAGATTCGTACCCCTAAGATGGCTCATTTCCTCGCCAAGGCTATTCCTGCACAGTGTCCTTTTGAACGCGATATCAAGATTTTTGGTCGCATAATCGCGCATATTCCCCCACTGTGCAAGCTGAATCCACTTTACGAGCAACTGGTAGGCTTGCGTTTTCGCGCTCTGTGTTATTTAGTAGATCGGTGTGGGCTGGATATTCAGTCGTATTGCTAGATAGAATTTGCTACTTTTAAGAAGGCAACAGTTGGATTATACGACTTGAGGGCTTTTTTGGCTAGAATGTCTTGCACCTAGAAGATTCAACAGAGATATTTGCAAGCATCATCTAAGCAATCGAATAATTTATGGCAGTAGCGATCGCTTATCGGGTTAACAAGAGTAAGATGTGGTGGATGCGATCGCTTACAATAAATTTCACCCAGCTAATGCTGCCAACTGCGATTCAATTTCAACTGGATTGAGTTTTTGACCAATAAAGACTAACTGAGTTTGCCGATTCTCTTCTGGTTGCCAAGGTCTATCGTAAAATTGATCAAATCTTGTTCCCACACCTTGCAATACTAACCGCATCGCTTTATTGGGAACAGCAACAAAACCTTTGATTCTGTAAATTTCCTGTTGTTGCACCAGTGCTTCTAATTGTTTTTGCAGCTGCTGGGGATCAAAAGCACGGTTTAAAATAACGTGAGCTGAAGTGATTTCCTCATCGTGGTCGTGGTCTTCTTCCGTGTCGTGATGACTGGGACGCGCATCTAAGTTGTCTTCTACAGCAACTTGCAAGCCAAGAATAACAGAGGGATCGAGTTGCGATCTGTTGCTTTCCACAATCTTAACAGCTCTCGACAACTCTCCTTTAATCAAATCCACCACCCCAGCTTGCTGCGTAGCATCCACCAAATCAGTTTTGTTCAACACCACCAAATCCGCACACGCCAGCTGATCTTCAAACAATTCTTGCAAAGGCGTTTCGTGTTCCAAATTCGGATCTGTTTGACGCTGTACATTTACCGCATCTGGATCACTAGCAAAAGTTCCAGCAGCCACGGCCTCACAATCAACGACTGTAATTACAGCATCCACAGTAGCCGCATTGCGAATTTCCGGCCAGCGAAACGCCTTCACCAACGGCTTTGGTAAAGCCAGTCCCGATGTTTCAATTAAGATGCAATCAAGTTTATCTCGCCGCTTCAGCAACTCTAGCATCGTCGGCAAAAATTCTTCCTGCACCGTGCAGCACAGACAACCATTCGTCAATTCAACAATATTACTGCTGCTGTCCCCATCTTCTGGACAGTAGCCACAAGAACGCAGCAATTCGCCATCAATACCCAATTCACCAAATTCATTCACCAAAACGGCGATGCGTCGTCCTTGGTTATTTTGTAGTAGATGGCGAATCAAAGTTGTTTTGCCACTGCCTAGAAAGCCAGTGATTACTGTTACGGGGAGTTTTGCAGCCATTTTTTGAAAAAGTTTAAATTAGTAACTTGTAATCAACAGCTTTCTAAATTAGCACAATTGGGATTATTAACACAAGCTTAAAATACTGTCTTATCAATTAAGGCGGGCCAAAAGCCCACCTTAGAGTTCGGTGTATTTACTTTTACCTACTTAGGCGTTCATATGCAAGGCTAATTAAGCTTGCTCCCACATTTCGCCAATTTCGCCAGGTAGAAAGCTAGCAACTTCCTGCATACGTTCAGGAGATAACTCTTCTTTTGTAGCAGAAAATATTGCTTTAATAATTTTTTCTGCGTCGGCTCCTGGTAAATTCCCTTCTTGTCTCAGCCTTACTAAAAAGTTTTCCGGCTTGATTTTTAACTGGGGTCTAATTTTGCTCAAAAAATTGACGATGGGGTTAGTATCTTCCCAAAGGTCTTCTACTTCATCGGAGGCTGGACTTTTATCCAGTTCTTCTTCTACTCGCTCTACTGCTTCATTGCTCATTACATCGCGCATGGTGCGAAACAGTACCTCTGTAGCACGGCGAGCTTCATCCAGATCCTTCAAATCAGCCTTTTGTCTGACTTTTTCTAAGAAAGGGTGATGTGACTCCATGAGAAACTCCTCCAAGTAAAAGTAATAAAGTTGGTTTGCTAAGTAAGAAAACTTCAGCTTCAGTTACTTTAAAAAATAAATTCTTGTTGTGCTTCTCTCCGCAGAGGGAAATATTTTATACTAACTTTCGGGATGAACTCAAGAGATAATACTGCTGTCAGTTGCTTCGATAATTAGTATCTGATAGAGTGTATATTCTTAAATTACAGGTAGGTTGTGGCTTTTTTGGGTGTAGAAGTTTTGATACAGTGGTTGCTGAGGTCAGACGTTGCTATTGTCTTGCTTGCAGTACCTACAATTGTTGTATGCCCCTCGAAAAGTCCATCAGCTGTGATGCAAGGAAATGAATACTCATCGTTCTGTTCCAAATCGCTTGAAACCGACTAATTGGCGAATTGAGCAATTGCCTGGAATAAGTTCTGAAGATCAAGCTCGACTGATAGGCTGTGGAATTACAACTACATTGCAACTATTACAGCAATGCCATAGCCAACAGCAAAAACACGCCTTATCAGAGAAGTTACAAGTTCATATTCACCACGTTTCTAAATGGGTGGCTCTGGCCGATTTATCCCGCATTCCTAGTATAGGTTGTCAATATTGCGGGTTACTGCTTCATGCGGGGATTGCTTCCGCCGCGCAACTAGCTCAAATGCACATCCACAAGGTACATCAACAAATTTTGCGCCTGCAAGTGGCAACAATGCAACGCCGGGATTTATGCCCATCAAGAGGCGAAATGGTGCAATGGATTCAACAAGCACGTCTTCTAAGCAATTAAAAATGAAAAATGTCAAGTTGTCGCTCTGTTGAAGCATTTGTTAAGTTTCACTGGCCTTTAACCCAACCTACAATTATTGAATTAAAGCAGACAATCCTGAAAACTCGATGATAATGGCACCACCATCACCAAGTTTTCAGGATTGTTTGAAAAAATGAGATATTGTCTAGAAATCAGAACTCAATTCAGAAGTAAAGGCTATTTGGAAGAAAGAATAAATTCCTTCATTCCTTATGCTTTACCCTTCGGAAGTTGCCAGTTCCGTGCTACCACGAGAGCGACGGCGTGTAATCGAGTTGAACAACATTTGACCAACTGCTTTGATCAAGTTGCCATTCAGTTCTTGGAACATTTTCATGTTCATGGCAAAAGCAGCATTGGCTTCGTCCACAATTTTATCTGCTGTGGCATCATCAATCGGCAGGTCGTTCATCGCTTGGCGATAGGTTGCTTTGAACTCCTTCTCATCGGGAATGTCGTTGAACTCATAGAAAGCGGTGCCTTGCCCTTCGCTGAGGTTCATCCCCCGTTGAGCAATTCCCTTGAGAATTTGACCGCCGGATAAGTCGCCGAGGTAGCGGGTGTAGGAGTGGGCGATTAATAATTCTGGTGAGTTGGCAGATACTTCCCGAATCCGGCTGACGTATTCTTCTGCGGCTGGTGAGGCAGAGACTTGCTCGCGCCAGTTGGTTCCGTAGTAGTAGCTGAGGTCTTGTTCCAGGCTCTTTTTCCGGTTCAGCTCTTGGAAGTAAATCTTGGAGAGAAGCGGGTGCTGGCGATGCCGTTCCATCTCTTCTTCCATTGCTGAATAGACAAAGTAGAGGTTGCCTACTAGATTCCGGTAGGAGTTCTTTTCAACTACTCCTTTTAAAAAGCACTTGACAAAACCAACGTTTTCTGCCATTGTGTGAGATTTTTTGGTTCCCACACGCAATTTTGTTGCTAAATTGCTGCTCATGCTAAATTTTTGTCCCTAATGTCTACTGAGGAGCGTAACTGTTTTTCAAAAGGCTGAAAAAGCACCTAAAACGTTACAGTAGACCGATTTCATGAGAAATGGTGTTAAGAATTCTTACAAGGGACAGCTAAAAAGGGCGGGCATTGCCCACCCTTCAAGAGTTTGATGAATTTAGTGACAAAGCGTCAAGCGATCGCTTACTGTGCCGTCTTGGGAGCGTCAAGACCTGCTTGCACATCGGGAGGCAGAATTACCTTGTCAACAACGTGGATAATTCCGTTGCTGGCTGGGATATTTGGCTGGATCACCTTGGCATTGTTCACCGTGATGTCATTGGTGGAACTATCAATCGCGACGGTGACGGGAGTACCTTCAACTGTTTTCACTTCTCCAGCTTTCAGTTCGCTAGAAGAGATTTTCCCAGGCACCACATGGTAGCTCAGAAGCTCCACTAACGCTGGTTTGTTTTCTGGCAGCAGTAGCTTGTCTAAAACCCCTGCTGGTAAGGCGGCGAAAGCTGCATCAGTCGGAGCAAATACTGTGTAAGGAGTGCTACCAGTCAGGTTTTCAGTCAAGCCTGCTGCTTGCACTGCTTTGGTTAGCGTTGTGAAGGAACCAGCGCTAGCTGCGGATTGTGCAAGTTCTCCGAGGTTTTTGTCTTCAGTTGTAGCTGCGGGTGATTCTGTAGCTGTGGGAGCTTCTGCAATTGGTGATTCTGTAGTTACGGGAGCTTCTGCAACGGGAGACTCGGTAGTAGGAGCTGTGGCTGTTGTCTCTGGGTTGCCGCAGGCAGACAGGGCTACAAGGCTACCAACGCCGATAACACTGAACAAAAGTTTTCCTAAAATCTGTTTGCTTGCTTTCATGGATTACCTATGGTTGTAAAGATAAGTTAAATAGCCTGTTAACAAAACTTAATGGATAAATTGAGTAATGTACTCAGCCAAAAGAGAGAGTTAAAAGTTCGTCTCCCCAGTCTCCGACTGGCAATGCCTTGAATGAGGTTCTACCTCGTGCAAGCCTTATTTTTCTGCTAAAAGGGGAGGCAGAGTAGGACAGAATCCATTCCCAGTCAGGGGTTGGGAAAGAGATTTACCACGCTAGTGCCAAACCATCAGCACGAGGTTCAGAGGCGGCGACAAGTACCCCGCCTCGCCGTAAAATAATCTGACCTTTACCAAACATTCCAGGTTCGGCGCTAATTTGCACATTGTGACCGCACTCAGCCAGAGCCAGTGCTATATTCCGGGATATCGCTTGCTCTAAAAGCACCGTATTTCCGGCGATAAACCGCCATCTAGGGGCATCGAGTGCGGCTTGGGGGTTCATTCCATAGTCCACCAAGTTAGCCACGACTTGTAGATGTCCCTGCGGTTGCATCGGTGCGCCCATGACACCAAATGGCCCTAAGGGTTGGTTGTCTTGCGTCAAAAAGCCGGGAATAATGGTGTGAAAGGGACGTTTAGCTGCTGCTACTTGATTTGGGTGTCCCGCCTCTAAGGTAAATCCCGATGCTCGGTTTTGCAGGGCGATGCCTGTATCAGGGATGAGAATGCCGTTGCCAAAGCCACTGTAGTTGGATTGGATGAAGGAAACCATCAGTTCTGAGTCAGCGGCGGCGAGATATACTGTTCCGCCTTTGGGTAGCCCAGGTTCGGCTATGATCGCATTTTTTCCAATTAAACTTCGACGTTGAGCCGCATAAGTTTTATCTAAAAGGTGTTCGACAGGCATCTCCATAAAGTTAGGATCTGCGACGTAGCGGTGGATATCAGCAAAAGCTAACTTCATCGCTTCAATTTGCCGATGGTAGCTAGAAGCTGATTCGCGGGGAGACTCGGATAAGTTGTAACCTTCAAGGATATTTAAAGCAATCAATGTGGCGATACCTTGAGTGTTGGGGGGAATTTCCCAGACGGTAACGCCGCGATAATTGGTAGAAATTGGCTGCACCCAGTCGGCTTGATGCACGGCTAAGTCAGATTTTGATAGAATGCCACCTGTGTTGGCGGCGAAGGACGCGATCGCTTCTGCTAGTTCGCCGCGATCGCGTCCTTCGCCGCCAGTTTGCGCGATCGCTTTCAGCGTTTTGGCATGAACTTGACTGCGCCAAATTTCCCCAGCCGCAGGTGCGCGACCGGAAGGGAAAAATACCTGTTTAAAGGGTTGAAATTCTGGCGCAGTTAGAGGTAAATAAATATCAGCCGCACGTTTCCAAGCTCGCGCCGTCTCTGGCGACACCGGAAAACCTTCTTCGGCATAGCGAATTGCTGGTGCAAATAATTGCTCAAAAGGTAACTTTCCCCAACGTTCCCATAATTTCCGCCAAGCTGACACAGCACCAGGCACAGTTACAGTCAACCAACCCAAAGATGGAATTTGCCACATCCCAGCAAAATGTCCCGGCGATAAGGTTTGGGGACTTTTACCAGAAGCATTCAAACCGTGTAATTGCCCATCCCAGACTAAAGCAAAGGCATCGGAACCAATGCCATTGGAAGTAGGTTCGACAACTGTAAGCGCGATCGCCATCGCCACAGCCGCATCCACCGCATTTCCCCCAGCCAACAGCATTTCCATCCCTGCGATCGCTGCTTGAGGTTGGCTAGTTGCCACAGCGCCCTGCTGCCCCATCACGACTCGTCGGGCGGAAGAATAAGGATAATCAGTCAAATTTTCTAACATCACCTCACACCCTTTTGCTTGGAACATTAGCAATAAGCCAATAGCTAATTGCTATTGGCAACGATAAGATCGCATTTGTAGCTTCCTCATAATCAACGAAATTTACGAATGAACTTCTTTACTTACCTTTTACACCTAGCTGGTTCCAGCGCCAGCGCTTATATTGGTGCCAGCCAGATCCGCGATCCGCTGACGCGCCCCAACGTTATCGCTGGATTTCAACTAGCTGAATCTGGTTCAGTTCCGTTTCTGCAAGCTTTAAGCGATCGCGCCGCCGCAGAAGGCGATACTTGGTTAGCTGAAAAACTTGCCCGTCACGCCTCCGACGAAAAGCGTCACGGTCAAATTTTCGCCCAGGCCCTGAAGCGAATCAACAAGCAAGTCATCGACTTTAAGAATATTCCCAAAACCACAACCGAAGGAAAGCCAGACGAACGTCGTCGCAGTCCCTTCTTCGAGGCTTACTTTCAGGGATATCCGCCAGAAGCCATAAAACCAGAAAATATGGACTGGACGGTGTTCATGGCAAGCACTTATATCCTAGAACTAGATGCCAGCAAAGACTTCGTTCGCATGGCTAACGTATTGCCAGAGGATGAGTCGAACAGTGTCGCCTTGAAAAAGGGACTCCTCAGCATCGCCGAGGACGAAACCGGACACGCAGCTTATCTTTACGAGGCGTTACAGCGTCGTTTCCCAGAGGCGACTGTGCAACAGATTGTGGATGAATGGCGGACTCGCAAGGTAAACGCGCTGCTGGCAATGGTGAGTAATATGATGCAGAAAAGCGGAAAGATGTCTTCACTGGTTCAGGATGGCGTTCCTACAGAAGAGTCTGAGGAAGAGTCAGAATTAGCCGCAGCTTAGCCCTGGCGATTGAAATCGCGGCTACACAAACAAAGTCCGCCTGCGCGGACTAATGTAGAGACGTGAAATTTCGTGTCTTTACAACCTGCGAAGGCAGGTTTTGTCTGTGTAGCCGCGATTACGAACATCACCTGATGTTAGAAAACTTTCAGGATGCTGTAGCGCTGTCAATTTTTGCTACGTCCTCATCAGATAGTTGCACATCGACAGCACGCACCGAGTCTTCAATGCTGGAAACTTTACTTGCACCCGGAATAGGTACAACAACTGGAGACTTTGCCCGCAACCACGCCAAGACGATACAGTAAACTGATACGCCTTTTTCTTGGGATAGGGTAACGATCGCTTTTATATCTTCCAAATTCCCCACCCGGCGACTACCACCAAGGGGACTCCAAGGCAAAAATGTCAGCTTTTCTTTCTCGCAATATTCCAGCACACCATCAAACTCTGGCTGACGATACCAAGGATTGTACTGATTTTGCACCGAGACAATATCAACAACCTCACGGGCGCGTTTAATTTGTTCGACGGAAAAGTTGGAAACGCCGACAAACCGAATTAAACCCTCATCCACAGCTTCTTTTGCTGGCTTTAGCGACTCTTCAATGGTATAATCTGTGTCTGGTGCGTGATACTGCCAAACATCAATCGGCTTCTTGCCACCCAAAGCTTCAAAACTAATCTTAATCGTCTCCCGCAAATGCTTCGGATTGCCGTTGCGAGTCCAGCTACCATTCGGGCGCATCAGCCCGCCCTTAGTAGCAACGATGACATTACTGGTATCGCCATAAGATGAAAGTGCTTTACTAATTAGTCGTTCGTTGTGGTGCTTGTCTGATTCATCTTTACAGTAAGAATCAGCGGTATCAATCATTGTGACACCCAAATCGAGGGCGCGATGGATGACTTTGATTGATTCTGATTCCGGCGGTCTGCTACTTAAAGACATCGGCATTCCACCCAATGCGATCGCGCTAATTTTTACACCAGTATTTCCCAGTTCTTTCGTTTGCATCGTTAAACCTTGCTTTCGTCTTCTACCCTTCAATTGATTGAAGATCGGCGGATAGAAATCGTCTGTCTGACGGTTAGTTCTCAACAAGCGATCGCAAATTCTGTCTATCAACATCCTGTAGAGACACGACAATACCGTGTCTCTACGTCTAAAAGGGCAATTCTAACTCGAAGCACTGGTATAAAAACGCAACGCAAACCGCCACAAAAAATGCGAAGCAACTAACAACACCAACGCCAACACACCTGCACTTACTATCCAACTAACTTCGCCACGTCCTAGCATCGTTTCCGCTGGTATAGTTGTTAAAAATGCTACTGGCACTATAAAGGTAAAAAAGAAACGATAAGCAGTAGGATAAGCAACCATCGGAAACCGCCCAGCTTCCAGAAAACCCCTCAGTACCTCAGTAACATTGTAGATTTTCACAAACCAGATGCTAGTCGCACCCAGCATAAACCACAAACTATAGAGAATCGCAAAACCAAATATTAGCGGAACTGCACTTAGAAAATAGTCACCGATATGCAAACTCAACTTGGAACCAGCATAAGCAATTACAATAATCCCAAATAATAAATCCGGCAAACCCCAAGGGGAAATTGTGCGAGTAGAAAGCCAAAATTGACTGCTAATTGGCTTTAAAAGTACAAAATCTAAAGTTCCTTGCTGAACCAGATCCACAATGCGGTTTAAATTAGGAACCAGGAAAGTCGCCGAAAAGCCTTGTAAAAGTGTAAAAATTCCCAACACTACCAAAGCTTCTTCCCAACTCCATCCGTCAAAAGTGTAACCGTTGCTGTAGAACAGGGACAACCCGAACATACTCCCGGCGAGGTTTCCCAAACTGCTGAATGCTGCCAAGACAAAGTTTACTCGATATTCAAGTTCAGCAGCGATCGCTGTATTCCAAAATAACCCCAGTACCCTCAGATATCGTTGCATCTTCTTAAGTTGTCAAAATCTGCCATTTTGAAGATAACGCGATCGCGCTTTCCCTTTCCCATTTCATGCCTAAGAGCGATCGCACTCCTCTGCGCCTCTGTGGTTCGTTTACCCATAAACTACAACAGAAGCGATCGCATCTACTTTTACTTTTATGCCAAAAGCCGCAGATATCAGTAGCAAACGTTTAATTAGTCTCTCACCTGAAATCTGGGCGAAATTGGCAACACAGATCATCTAAATAGTAGCCGGAGAAATTATCAACTATCAAAGTAGACAAATCATCTTTCTTTTGCCTTTTCTCTTACGCCCCCATCCCCGAATACTGCTTCAAACCTTGCCTCCACATCCAACGATTCCACACAAAAAATAGCAAACCCCAACCAAACATTGCCAACAAACCCCGCCCTAAATCTACTGGTAAACCTACCAACAACGCCGCCGGGAAATGAATCAAATACGGGAACGGTGTCCACAGCACCACTTCGCGCACAGCTGGTGGAAAAACTTCTAGGGGTGCAACAATACCAGAGAGAAATAGATACAGCAGAAACCAGAATTGCTCAATGGCGCTAGCGCGTTCCGTCCAAAAGGCGAACAGAGCAAAAGTGTATTGTATGAGAAAGCGGAGAGTGAAAGCGATCGCTACCACCACAAAAAACAACAAAATTCTCCCCACACCAGGAAACCACAAAGCCTTCGGGTAAAGCGTGAAAAATAATATCACCAGCCCCACAATAAACGGCAAACGGGCAAAGCGTTCGGAAACATGGGCAGCAACGTGATGCCACACCGGATCTAAAGGTTGCAAAAGTCGCGGCGACAACTTCCCCTGCACCACCTCCTTTTCAAACTCCCAAATCACCCAAACTACCGTAAACTGCCTAACAAGAAAAGCCGCAATAAAATAGCGGGCAAAATCCACAGGTGACAGCCCAAACCGCCCCCCTTGTGCCGCTTCCATCCAGATACCCATCAAGATAAAAGGTACAGAACCCGACAGCGCCCACAAAAATAACTCCGCCCGGTACTCTACCATATGAGCGTAGTAAGTCAAGAGCAAAACTTGAGATTTTCTGACAAATGAACTCATCATATTTCTTATTTCTTAGTGCGCGGCTTTATTTATTTGTTTAACCGCACTTATTTCTTAGCCCGCGCAGGCGGGCTTTGTTTGTTTAGCCGCGACTAAGCGAAGAGAGCGCAGGCTCCGCCAACAGTCGTCGGGTATTTCATACAACCTCTCCCGCCCGAAATACTTGACCAATAACTTCTTCGATAGGCGGTTCAGTTACCGTCAAATCCAGCACATCCAATTCTGCCAACATCTTTGCCACCGTGCGAGTCAGCAACTCCCGACGCACCAAGAAACGCACAAATTGACCATCCAAAGCTTTGATTTCACCGTAAGGCAATTCAGATTCAGGTAGGGGATGCGCCAATTCCACCTTAACCTCGCGACACGGTGCAAAACGTTCCAGCAGCCCATCCAAACTACCATCGTAAATCAGCTGTCCTTGGTGAATTAACAGCACCCGCTGGCAAAGTGCCGTAATATCTGCCATGTAATGGCTGGTTAAAAGTACAGTAGCCTGATATCGCTGATTGTACTCGCGTAAAAATTCCCGCACCCCCACCTGTGCATTCACATCCAATCCCAGGGTCGGCTCATCTAAAAACAGTACCTTGGGTTGGTGCAAAAGTGCTGCCATTAACTCAGCCTTCATCCGTTCCCCCAAGGAAAGTTTCCGCACAGGTTGAGTCAGCTTCCCTTCTAGCGAAAGCATCTCGGTCAGTTCTCCCAAGATACGTCGAAACTGTTTATCGGGGATGTCATAAACAGCAGCATTTATTCTCAATGAGTCCATCGCTGGCAAGTCCCAAAGTAGCTGCTGCTTTTGTCCCATAACCAAGGTTATTTGTTGTAAAAAAGGCGCTTGACGGCGAAAGGGAACGTGTCCAGCTACTCTCACAACACCCGCCGAGGGATGAATCAACCCGGTGAGCATTTTCAGTGTAGTAGTCTTTCCCGCACCATTGGCACCCAAAAACCCCACCACTTCCCCTGTTTCAATGTGGAAGGAAACATCTTGCACAGCTTTAACCTGGCGGTAAGTGCGGCGCACAAAGTGCTGTAACGTTCCCTTGAGTCCGGGTTCTTTGACAGCTACGGGATAGACTTTGCTCAGGTTTTCAACCGAGACTATGGGCATTGCAATTACTTAGGCTCTATGGATCTACCTTAATGATTACAGAGACAGTTAGTTGTGGCTATCCAACTATGGCAAGACTTCTATAATTCTCGTTTCCAGTAATTTGTAGGTTGCGATTACCCTTGGGAAATCCAAAAACTTGCTCTCGTTTACGGGGTATTAAGTTTCCTTCTAAGGGCGATTCCCTACGTTCTGCTGATGTTACTTTTCTCGCCAACAAGCAGGTGAGATAATTGTTGCCTCATCATCTAAATAAAAGTGAAAAGTGGATTCTCCTGATTTTTCGCACCGCAATGGTTCAAGCAGCTTAGTAAAAGGATTCCAAACAACAGTCACCGTCCGCTTAGTGCGTTTCCTCACCAATTCACATTGAATATGAATTGTCGGTAAATGCAGAACCAAAGCACTATGCAACTGTGCCTTTAGGTTAATTGCGTAACGCTTTCTCACATCTGCCAATTTCCGCTCTAACTCAATTTCTGTTGCCGCAATCCTGTCTAATTCTTTCTCCTTATCACCACCTTCCAGCTTTTTTTTGTGGATTTTTAATTGAATTTCTTGCTCAATAGTACCGTAATAACCCTTAAGTCTTTCTTCATCTCGCTGTTGCTTCCGAATTAACCTATTTTGCCAAGCTTCCAAATCCCGTCTAATCCAATCCTCAGCTTGTTTTTGAATCAAAATAGACAAAAATTCATCTGTTTGAGACTGCGGCAAACTTGTATCATCAACAGCAATCCAATCAGACTTCCATAATAAAGCGTCCCCAATTTCTACTGGAGAAACTCCCGTTAGTTCGTTGATAAAAAAGGAAATCATTCCCTGGCGATTTTCATCCGCCTCTGCTACATAGGCCACATTACACAAGATGTATCGAGTAATTTCTGGTTTGGCTTCTCCTACACGCAGCAAACCGTTTAATGGTCTGATTCGCTCCGAAACCAGTTTCTCAAAACCTGTAGTTTTCAGGTAGCCATCTAATTTTACACCTAAGGCGCTGACGCATCCTTTTTTTTCGAGAAGCGATTCAAATTTTTTTAAAATCTCTGAATTGTAGCTAACAAAATGGCTGTTCGGAACATCTGCTCTCGTACTAAAGGTGACTTCTTCTGAGAGTTCCAGCGTCTCTGCTACGTTTTCTGTTAATAACACACTCAAAGTATGAGGATTGGTTGATTCCGCTACGCCTTCGTGCAGAAAGACAATTTTTTCTAGAGTTGTTAGCAAGGGATCTTCGGTCATTTTACAAAATATAAAATTAAGTTCCTTTTTAGTTTCTCGTTCCTATCCAGCCTGGGAACTAGAATTATACATTAGGCTTCAAAGTCTTCACCAAAAATTTTCTCATCCAGTTCGTGAGATTCTTGATAACTCTGCTTGGCTTTCAATAAATCATCTGCCAATTGGTCAAAAGCTGTTTCTAATTCCGGTTTAGCTTGATTTTTCAACCAAATCTCCATCACGGCTTCGCTGAAATCAAAATCTTCATCGAGATTGCCTAAAATTGTTTCAATCTCCCCTACAACCAGTTCAAACATATTGATTTTGTCGTGCAAGATTCGCAGAATATATTCTTCAATGCTACCAGCCAGACAAAAGTTAAAGATAAAGACATCTTGAGTTTGCCCAATCCGGTGAATGCGACCTATTCGTTGTTCTATTTTCATCGGGTTCCAGGGTAAGTCATAATTTACTATGACATTGGCAAACTGAATATTACGTCCTTCTCCCCCCGTTTCAGATGCTAACAGCACCGACACAGTATCCCGAAACAACTCAATAGCTGCATCTTTTTCTTTTAAAGACATATCGCCGCTAAATTCAGCAAACTTAATCCCCGCTTCAGTTAAACAAGAGACTAAATAGGACTGGGTTTTTCTATGAGTTGTGAAAACCAAAGTTTTTTGCGTAGATTGTTTTAACAACTCCATCAACTGATGCGCTTTCTCAACTTGCTTAATTTGAGATGCTTGTTTCAGTAAGGCTTTAAGTTCTTTATGGTCAAAGCGTTCAGTTAGATTGTTGAGGGAATCTGTTAAAGCAGTCGGGCTGCTACCAGCACGCATTAACAAGCTTGTGCGCGTTAATCTGTCCATTTGTTCAGCATAGGTACGCAGATAATCAGTTAAAGATTGATAAAGTTTTTTCTCGCTGGGTGTTGGTTGGACTGTGATGGTGGAGGCGAATCTTTTGGGCAGTTTGACATCCACCAGAGAACGGGTGTTTCGCACCATGACTTCCCGCATCAGTTGCCGCAGTTTCTCAGGATTTTTGGGTACTCGCCCATTTTTGGAGTCTACATACTCTTTTTTGAATAAAGCTTCTGTTTTTAACAGTCCGGGCTTTAATAGTGTTAAAAGATTGAATAGCTCTACCAGAGAATTTTGAACTGGTGTGGCAGTGAGCATTAAAATAAATCGTTTGTTTAGGGCATTAACAAGCTTCCAATTGAGAGTATTGCGATTTTTGAGATGATGGGCTTCATCGACAATTACTAAATCCCAAGCACGGGCGGTGACGTGGGGAAAGTGTTTAGCAGATTTGGCTGTGTTGATGGAAGCAATAATTCGGTTGTTAGCTGTCCAAAATTCGGCGGCGTTTTGAACTTGTTTATCGTCGGTGGTGATGGTTTCTATGCCGAATTTTTCTTGTAATTCTAATTGCCATTGCGATACAAGGGAGGCTGGGGTGAGAATTAGGAGGGATTGAATCATGCCTCGGACGAGGTATTCTTTGCAAATTATTGCTGCTTCAATGGTTTTGCCTAGTCCGACTTCATCGGCGAGTAAGGCACGTCCTCCGAGTTGTTTCAACACTTTTTTGGCGGTTTCGATTTGATACCAATGTTTGTCTATGTTGGTGAGGGTGGGTAAACACACCAGTTGGTCATAATCTGCTAGTACGGATAAGTTAAATAATTCTAAGCGGACTTCATAATATTCCCAGGCGTCGGTTTGTCTCTCTTTAAGGGCTTCTAAGGCGGGGGAGTTCTCGAAGTTAAAGGAATAGAAGTGAGGCATTGTGTAACTGGTAATTGTAAAATCGCAAATGTTCCCAGAAACAGGGTTTCTCTAAGAGGATGTTTGAATTATGTATGTGACGCTGAAATCTTGGAGATCCCTACGCCCATCCCCTTAAAAAGGGGGATTTAGGGGGATATTTAACCTATAACGTTAGAAAAAGCACTTTTCAAATATCCTCAAAGTAGAGTTAGGCTGGCTTTTGGGGGTTTGCTGTGGTTATCAGATGAATTATATCAATGAAATAGGGCAGGGAAATTCCCTGCCCTATTTTCTGAAGGTTCTGTTTAATTCAACTACTTGCTACCCGTAAACTCGACCGTTAATGTAGTAGTCTCGCGTACCTTTGGCGTTGATGGCTTCTCCCAACCTGTTTAAGGCATGGACATAAGCGGCTGTTCGCATTGAAATGGCTAATGTTTGAGAAATTGCCCAAATCTGCTCGGTTTCTTTGACAATTTTCTCTTTTAATTGTTGATTTACTGCCTCTAGTGTCCAATAAAGTCCGCTGCGATTTTGCACCCATTCAAAGTAGCTGACTGTGACACCGCCTGCATTGACTAAAATATCGGGAAAAACATGGATTCCCCGTTGTTCGAGAATTTTATCAGCTACTGAGTTAATTGGACCGTTAGCAACTTCAAAGATATATTTGGCTTTGATGTCCTGCACGTTTGCTTCAGTAATTTGATTTTCCAAAGCTGCGGGAATCAAAATGTCAACGTCTAAGGCTAAAAGTTCCTCATTGGTGATTACTTCGTGTTCGTGGATGTTGCAAACTGTGCCTTTGCAGTAGATGGCTTTGATTCCTTGGCTGGATCTTTTGTATTGTCTGATGCTCGGAATATCTAATCCTTGTTTGGTATAGATGCCACCTTGAGAATCACTCACCGCAACGATTTTATAACCTGCTTTGGAGAGTAATTCGGCTATTTCTGCGCCAGCATTGCCAAATCCTTGAACGGCTACTGTTGTTTCTTGGGGTGGGCGATTCAGTTTGCTCATAATGCTTTCTATTACAAAAAAAGCACCTGTGGCGGTGGCGGTATCTCTACCCAAACTACCGCCCATTGATAGGGGTTTTCCGGTGACAACGGCGGGGGTAATTTGACGGCGGATGATATTGTATTGATCCATCATCCAACCCATAATCATTGGGTTGGTGTAAACGTCGGGTGCGGGAATGTCTATGTCAGGGCCAATAAAGTCTGCGATCGCATCCACATAACCTCGACTTAACCTTTCTAATTCCATCTTCGAGAGTTCTTTGGGATTTAGCGTTATTCCCCCTTTCGCACCCCCAAAAGGTAGATTTAGCACTGCACATTTAAAGGTCATCCAAAACGCTAATGATTGCACTTCATCCATTGATACATTGGGATGATAACGCACGCCTCCTTTGGTTGGCCCTCTGGTATCGTCGTACCGAACCCGATAACCTTGAAAAATTCTCAAAGTGCCGTTGTCCATCCGGACGGGAATTGAAACGGCTAAACTTGCTTTAGGATATTTTAGGTGTTCCGTTGCATCGTCGGAAAGAGAAACATATTTCAAGGCTTGTTCCAATCTTTGACTAGCATCAGCAAATAATGAATCTGACATCCCACTATTTCTCCTCTTGTACGATTGAGTTGGTATGCAGATGCAAATTTAACTTCCTTCCTAAGTAGATTCACGGAAGTAGAAACGAATTGCTTTGGCTATGGTCGTTAATAAATAGGTGAAAAACATACAAAGATCCTCCCAACCCGTTTCTTCTTTTGTCTAGTACGCGGGTTTCTCAGGTTTGGGGATATTTTGGGAATATTTTGACGACCTACTTATTAAGCGATGCTGCGTTAGCAGCCGCTTTGCTACGCATCACACGTATCGCAATCAATTCCTTGTCTTGGGTTACATCTCCTATCACTCATTAAAACACGAGATTCGCTGTAGCATAAGTAACAAATTAACAAAAAGCTACAAAAATCGGTATGGGGTAGAAAGCCCCCTTATGCGATCGCAATCCATACAATATCTTGGATATTAGTGGCTGTTCTTAGTGCAGGGGTGTGACACTAGAAGCATAGAGACTCCCTAAAGCGAGTCCTAAAGTCAAGCAATAAGTTTCCCTTCCTCGGCTGAATGTCTTATGATTGAAATCCTCGCCGCGCTCTCTGCTTCGTCGGCGGCAGGGATGAGAATAGCTCTGCCCCTGCTAGTCATTGGCATATTGCCGAACACCACTCTCTGGGCTAGCGTACCAATTTTGTCACGCTTTCCTCCCCCTGTGGTGATGGGAGTGCTTACCAGCTGGTCGTTATTTGAGCTTTTTGCCTCTAAAAAGCTTCTGGGACAGCGCGTATTGCAAGTTATGCAGCTAGTCTTTAGCCCAATAGTGGGAGCAATTCTGGGCATCGCCGTTGCTCAAATTACTGGCACTTCAACATGGTTACTCTGGATAGTTGCTGTGGTCGGTGGCTTATTAGCTTTCGTACTCCAGCTAGTTCAGGTTGGTTGGTTCTACCGTCTGCGCGGTTTACCCCTGTGGGCTGTCTTTATCGAAGATGCTTTGTGCATTTTCCTAGTCATCTTCGCCTTTGACGCGCCTCAGCAGGGAGGATTAATTGCTCTAATTTTGTTATGGCTAGCCCTTCGCAGTTCTAAGGAGTGGTATCGCTGGTATCGAGGACGAAAACCTTCTAGAAAGCGCTATCAGGAACCAGATTAAAAAGTAAAGAGTAAGCAGTTATTAATTCAAAACTGCTCACTCCTTACTCTCTAATTTCTCTACAGCAGTCCAACAAAGTGCAAAGGGCCGTGACCGCTAATTAACTCTAAAATCAAGGCAAGAAAGCCAAGCATTGCCAGCCGCCCGTTCCAGACTTCTGCGGTTGTGGTCATGCCCCACTCCCAACTTTCTTGTGGGTACATTTTGACTTTTTTCTTGAGTTGCGTAACCTGAGACAGCTTTAAACTAGGGGCATTGAGGGCATCAACGACCAGATCCGCCAAGGCTTCAATGAATACTGGATGCGTATTTAAAGCTGGTACGCGGTTAAAGTTGTGGATACCCGCTTCTTCTGCTATTTCTCGATATTCGATGTCAATTTCTTCTAAAGTCTCGATATGCTCAGAGACAAAGCTAACTGGCACTACGAGCAAATTTTCGATTCCTGCGGCTCCCAATTCTTTGATAGCATCTTCGGTGTAGGGCTTGAGCCATTCCACCGGGCCTACACGACTCTGATAAGCTAAGGTGTGAGGATTTGGTCGATTGAGAGTCTGCATAATCAGCGCTGTGCAATCCTCGATTTCTTTTTGATAAGGATCGCCAGCTTCTTCGACATAGCTTACGGGGACACCGTGGGCGCTAAAAAAGATATGAACTTGGTCGGGATTTGGTAAAGAGTCGAGTTCTTGGGCAATCAGCTGAGCCATTGCCTGGAGGTATCCTGGTTGTTGATACCAAGATGGAATAACAGTGTATTCAATTTTGTTGAGTGCTGGGTCTTCTTGCCAGAGTCTTTCCAAAAGGCGGAAGCTGGAACCGCTGGTGCTGATGGAGAATTGGGGATAGAGGGGTAGGATTACCAGACGATCTATGGCATCACGTTTGAGGCGAGCGATCGCTTCTTCTGTAAAAGGATGCCAGTAACGCATCCCTATGTAAATCCTAGCGTCTTCTCCTTTTGAGTTTAATTGTTCTTGTAGTGCTTGACCCTGCGCTTCTGTAATTCGTCGTAGAGGGGAACCGCCGCCAATTTGCCGATAGTTCTCTTGAGATTTTTTGGTTCGCAGCGTGGAAATCAGCCACGCCAAGGGTTTTTGTAAACCGCGAAAGGGTATGCGAATAATTTCTGGGTCAGAAAATAAATTAAACAAAAAAGGCCCAACATCGTCTAATTCATCCGGCCCACCCAGATTTAGCAGCAAAACTCCTACACGACCCATAGCGGTTTCTGTTTCCCAATCTTTCATTTTCGTTACTGATTTTAACAATAATATGCTTTCAACGGTTTAGGTCTGCAACAAGGGATACACATCTTAATTCGAGGTGGAGCAATGGCTACTATTTTAAGAACGTGGAGTTATCAGTATCAGTGGTTGTATGATGCGATCGCGCGTCTTGCTGCTGTGAGTGTAGGTGGAGAGGCAAGATTTCGCCAACTGCCTTTGAAAGGTTTAACCATTGACTCAGAAACCAAAGTTCTAGACCTCTGTTGTGGCAGCGGTCAGGCAACTCAATTTTTAGTGCAATATTCCCAGGATGTCACAGGTTTGGATATCTCACCAGTCTCTCTGGCTAGAGCGCAGCACAACGTCCCCCAAGCGAAATATGTAGAAGCTTTGGCTGAAGAAATGCCGTTTCCAGATCATCAGTTTGACATAGTACATACCAGTGTGGCAATGCACGAAATGGAACCCGAACAACTAAGGGCCATTTTCCGAGAAGTGTACCGAGTGCTGAAACCTGGCGGTATCTTCGCCTTAGTTGATTTTCATCGTCCCACGAATCCCCTATTTTTGCCTGGTTTATCTATATTTCTATGGTTGTTTGAAACACAGACATCTTGGCAGCTGCTACAAACTGATTTACCTGGGTTGCTGGAGGCGGTCGGTTTTCAGGCGTGCAAACCAGAATTGTATGCTGGTGGAAGTCTCCAGGTGATTCAGGCTCAGAAATGAAGGGATTGGGGAGTAGGGGACAAAGAGGACTTGACGTTTTATCCTTTGCCTCCCAACTACAAATTACGAATCCCAGGTAAAAGTTTTTTGTGAAACTTGGTTAATTACGGGAAAATACTCTTGTGGTAGGCTTTAGCTTAAAGTTATGATCTACCACTAGGAAACGAGTAAATATTTATGAACAATAAAATCATTTTACCATTCTTCCTAACAACTGTGTTAGTAGGTGGATATCTAGCAATTGATGCCTTTCAACAAAGTCAACCAACTCAAGCAGCTCAGTCGATATGGAAACAGTTTTCTTCAAGTAAAGGCAACTTTAAAGTATTGATGCCCGGTAAAACAAGCCAATTGAAGCGAGTTGTAAACACTGAAGCCGGAGAAATTACTGTGTATGGGTTTCGGGCTATCCGACCGAACGAAGCAGTATATGGGGTTACTTACTCTGATGTACCTAGTCAAACTATAAAAACTCCTAAGGATGTCAATGATTTATTTAACGGCACCATCCAAGGTTTTGCACAGAGCGTTCAAGGTAGTGTGGTAAGTCAACGAAATATTAAGTTGGGTACTTATCCGGGAAGAGAAATAAAAGTTCAGATATTCGGAGGTGCTACTGCTAAAAGTCGGATGTATTTGGTCAAGCAACGGCTTTATCAGACATTAGCAGTAACAAAAAAGGAAGAAAGTTTATCTAAAAGTATTAATGGTTTTTTAAATTCATTCCAAGTGATTAATAAACCAGCAGCATCGCCAAAGAGTCGCCAAGTTAAGAAACCTACAGTTTCTCCCAGAGTTGTCCAAGAACAGCTTAATGCCAAGCTGAAACAAGCAGTTTGCGCTCAAAATTGGTCGCAAGCCGTGACAACAGTTAACCGAATGATAAATATGGCACCTAAGTCAGGAGGAGTGCGGGAGCAATTGGTAACGTATCGGGGACGATTACAAAATATGGCTAGAAATAAAGAAGTTATTCCTGCGGGAACGCTTACTGGTTGCTCTCCTGTTGCTGGAAGTGGAGGTCAATAAAAAAGTTTTGCAAAGCCAGAGGCGAAACGTCTCCGGAGTGTTGAGTTACTTGGTGTTGCTCAAAATAAAAGTTATTTCAATTGGGTATAACCTATTAAGTCAAATCTCAAAACTCAAGTCTCAAAACTCAAGTATCCTCCGTCTCAGTTTTCTGTTCATCGACAACTTTTTGCTGCTTATCTTCTTTCCATCTTCCCTGCTTACGCGCTGCTTCTGTCAAAAGATATTCAATTTGGGCATTCACGCTCCTCAACTCGTCAGCAGACCATTTCTCAAGGATTTCGTAAAGTTTGTTGTCTAAACGCAGCAAAAACCGCTTTTTCTGGGTCATGTGTTAGGTGTAAAGGCTGCCAGTGTTAATTACAGGCTGGGCGTTCTGATCTGAGGTTAAAATTACCAACAGATTGTTTATCATAGCGGCTTTGCGTTCTTCGTCCAATTCAACAATTTGCTGTTGGCTTAGCCGCTTTAACGCTTCATCAACCATTCCCACTGCACTTTCAACAATTTGTCGCCGCGCATCAATAATCGCTTTGGCTTGTTGGCGACGCAGCATTACTTGGGCAATTTCGGGAGCATAGGCTAGGTGGGAGAGTCTGGCTTCTAACACTTCGATTCCAGCAACTTCTAATCGACTTTGCAATTCTTTCTGGAGTGCGTTAGCGATTTCGTCAGGAATTCCTCGCAGGGAAGGAATAGACGATTCATCAGGCGCGTCATAAGGATAGCGAATTGCTAAGGCTCGAATGGCTGTCTCGCTTTGGATAGCGATAAATTCTTCGTAGTCATCAACATCAAATTGACACTTGGCTGAGTCTACTACTTGCCAAACTACTACAGCACCAATCTCAATGGGACTGCCTTGGGCATCATTGACTTTGAGTTGCTTGCTGTTAAAGTTGCGAACTCGTAAAGAAATCTTCCGTTTACTGGCAAAGGGGTTACTCCACCAAAACCCCGCTTCTCGAACAGTACCGACGTAACGCCCTAAAAAGACTAACACTACTGCTTGGTTTGGCTCAACTGTAAAGAAGCCGGACACGGAGGGAATTACTACTGCTATTAGTGTTGCTCCTAAAGTTGCGCCGAGTTCTGCGGTTATATCCTCTCCGAAAAAATCTCCTACTCTAATGCTTCTGCCTAATATTTCTGCTAATCCCTGTATGCTATGCCACGCTTCCCATACGCCAAATATGGCTAAGGCTAACAGGACGATAAGAACCGCGAAGCCGTTGACTTTAAACGCAGGAACTTCTCTAATCCGCTCCATATTTACTCCTAGGATTTTGCTTAGCTTGATATTCCGATGATATCACGCAAATATCAAAAAGCCAGGATAGGTGCGTTAGGCGATCGCTAACACACCCTATGGTTGCGGTTTGTGGTTTATGGTCTTTGGGTAGCGATCGCTAACTTGGCACCGGGAACTTGACGCAACTGATCCATAACGGCGACGACTTGACCGTGATCGACTGCTGCATCAGCATTCACAATTACTAGCGCTTCTTGATTTTGTGGAATTAGTTGTCGCACCTCACCTTGCAACGCCTCGATGGGAATTGAGTTGCGGTTGAGTGCAATTTGTCCTTGAGGGCTAATCGTTACAGTAATTTGAGTTGAAGGTTGAGCTTTAGCGGTTGTTGCTTGGGGTAAGTTTACTGGCAACCCTTGAGAACGGGTGAGGAACAGGGTTGACATGATGAAAAAAGTCAAGATTGCAAAGATCACATCGATCATCGGTACGATGTTGATCTGAGCTGGGATATCTGGTTCATCGGGTAGGCGCATAGTGAGATATTCCTTTTTCATATCGACGACGGTAGAGCAGTTCTAGCTGACCACCGTACTCTTGAATTAATGCTATTTGTCGCAGATAGAATCCCCGAAAGGCATTGGCAAACAAAAGTGTAAAAATAGCAACAACTAATCCGGCGGCGGTGGAAACCAACGCTTCACTGATCCCAGATGTGACGTTAGTAGTTTGAGTCCCCCCGACATCACCCAAGCGCAGGGAGGCAAAGGAATTAATCAAGCCTAAAACTGTTCCCAGCAAACCCAGCAGGGGGGAAAGGCTGATAATTGTGTCAAAGACGGTATTGAACCGCTTGAGTACAGGGATTTCTGCCTGAGATTCACTTTCTAGCGCTAATCTAAATTCTTCTGGGGTGGGTTCCTCCAGTTCCATTGCTGCCAAAAAGATTCGCGCAATGGGTAGATCGGCATTGGCTTTGAGCTTTTGCAAAGCTGCTGCTGTGTCGTGCTGATACAGAGATAGGACATCGCGCACCACACGGCGTTGCCGTTGATTGATGCGAAACCAGAAGGCAGCACGTTCTGCAACTAACGCGATCGCAGTCACAGAAAACGCCAGCAACGGCCACATTACCACGCCGCCCGCCGCAAAGATTTTATTAATTTCCATTACTTCTACTGTCTCTAAGGCAATAAAGGAAGCAGCGAAAGTCTATCAGCGTCCTCGACTGGCAAAACTGATATAAGTTCTCAAAAAAAAGTAAGGCTAATGACAATTAATGTCAAGCAATCGTAGCCCATAATTAGCAAAAAAAGTTTTATTAGCCAATATTAAATGGGCGGAAAGCCCCACGGAGCCTAACTTATAAGGCTTGTTAAGTAAAGCAGGCGAATTCCTATCTTTGGACTTTTCACTTGACATTTGCTACTTGGCATCTTACTTTACTCAATCAAGTGCTAATTGTTCGCAATAAAACGTATGGGGTTGTCCAGCATCGCTGTGGAGCAACGAGAAAGAGAAGACAAAACTAGGCAGTCTTTTCTCACTTACAGCCTGATCGGTTCGCTGGCGCTGCATATTGCGGTGCTGATTTTCGGCAGTTTGGCGGTGGAACCGCCTGGACTGGCAGATGAATCGATTGAAGTGATAGTTCTTGAACCGCCTAGCGCCGAGCTAGAAAAACCAAAAGAGCCGGCTCCAGCCAAAAGCGTGTCAGAAGCTGGAGGTGGTGGCGGCGGTGGTAGTGGCGGTGGTGGCAGTTCTGCGTCAGAAGCGATCGCGCTATCGCCGCCATCGGTTAGTTCTAAAAGATTCCGTAAGTCGGTTCAACCAGTAGCAACGCCGGAACCGATCCCGACACCTGTGGCTAGTGTACCGCCGTTACCAGTAGCCACACCGGAACCAATCCCGACACCTGTGGCTAGTGTACCGCCGTCACCAGTAGCAACGCCGGAACCGATCCCGACACCTGTGGCTAGTGTACCGCCGTCACCAGTAGCAACACCGGAACCGATCCCGACACCTGTCCCGATGCCGCCAGAGCCAGTCGAGACACCGGAAGTCAGCAAAACTCTGCCTCCGGTTCCTACCGTTCCTCGTCTAGCGACGGAACCAGTGGCAACCCCAGCACCAACCCCAACACCAACCCCAACCCCAACCCCAACACCAGTTGGGGGTATACCGCCAAAACCAGCTACTACGCCGCCGCCGAGGATTGCACAGCAGCCACCTTTGCCAGCTAGTACGCCATCATCTACGACCCCACCAAGGCAAGTGCCAACACCACGACCTTCTAGTGGAGGATCGGTTTCGGATAGAGTTAGAGATTTTTTCCAAAGACCAAGAAACTCCAGCAATAATCAAGAAATTGCCAAAGATGACGCTGGAGGAGCGAGTAATAGCAGTAGAGGAAGCGATCGCTCACCTACGGGCGGTTCCGGAACCGCAGCAGGTAATAAACCTCCTTCAGGTAATGGCTCTGGTACTGGCAAGCAACCAGGAAGTGGCTCTGGTTCGGGAAGCGGTTCTGGTTCGGGAAGCGGTTCTGGTTCGGGAAGTGGTTCTGGTACAGGGCGTGGTTCTGGTTCGGGAAGTGGTTCTGGTACAGGGCGTGGTTCTGGTTCGGGAAGTGGCTCTGGTTCAGGCACAGGTTCGCAGGTAGCGACTGCCCCAAGTCCACCCATACCAAAACCAAATCCTCAGTCTGGTTCAGGATGGAATCCTGTCAATTGTCGCAAATGTCCCAATCCCACCCTTCCCCGCAGGGCGAGAAGTTTGGAAGGCACGGTAAAAGTTATATTTGATGCCGACCGTGACGGAAATGTGAGCAATGTCAGGGTTGACAGCTCTAGCGGTCACGATGTTATCGATCAAGCTGTTAAACAAGCAGTAGACAATTGGAAATTAGCGTCATCAGAAGCTGGATGGAATGGCATCTCCCAAACATTTACCTTTGCTAAGCAAGGCTCCGATTTAGAGCGTCAAGCCCGCGAACGACGCCAACAGCAAGAACGCGAACGTCAAGCTCGCGATCGCGAACAGCAACTGAGGGAACTTGCCCAACAGCAAGAACGCGAACGTCAAGCTAGGGAAGCCCAACAGCAAGAACGAGAACGTCAAGCTAGGGAACAAAGAGAACGGGAACAGCGCCAAACACCTACACCCTTGCCTACAATCGAACCTACACCGTTGCCACCTGTAGAAGAACCTACACCCTTACCACCTGTAGAAGAACCTACACCGTTGCCTGCATCTCCCGAATAGTAGCCACCTTCCAGGCGGGCATTACTTTCTGAAGAGCGCAAAATTATCAACTTCATTCAGGCTTCTCAATTTCAGAGGAAGTCTGGATAAGATTTTTGCGTTTGACAAGGCAAAACAGTACAGTTTCCAGAAAAAATCTCTATCTATTGAAATAAATTTTCCTTTAACTTTACGCTGCTATCTTTAGCAGGGTCATTTTACGATGAAAGACTCTCAATTGTTTTGGCGTTACAAGATGTCTATCGCCACAAACTAGAGCTATTTGAACGTGCATAAAACCTGCAATAGCTCCTACGCACAAGAGCAGGAATTTCTATGGATAAGATGAGAAATTAACAAAATTCGCGGTAAGACTTTTGCCCAATTTCCAATTCTCAATTAACTGCGTTTTTTCTGAAGTGCAGCTACTTGCGCCTCTAGTTTGTTGATGCGCTGCTTGAGTTCAACTACCAAGGTAGCGAGTCGGTCAAACATTGGATCGGATGAAGGTGTTGTTCTAGTGATGGAAGGAACGGTCGGCGATCGCCTACTTGCTCCCGACTGTTGAAGACCATCTATTTGAGCGTCTAGCTGGGTGATAAGCGATCGCATTTGATAGTTTTCTGCTTCCAGTCTAGAGATGCGTGATTCCAGGTAAGATGCCCCCTGCGCCAGCGTCAAACGAGGCATAATGACAACTACCAAAATCAAACTGAGGCAAAACAACGCTATTTTCTTGACCATAACTTACGCTCCCAGCCCGGAAAGCTCCTATTAGCTGAGGTTAGCATCAGTTACATCAAATCAACTCCGTCTTGGGGAGAGCAAATTTTTCTGTTTTGCTGTATACCCAAGCCAGGGCGATGCCCAAGATAGCGATCGCATCCCAAACTACAATTTAATTGATTTGTTAATCCATTTCCTGCTAGCGAGGAGAGGGAAAGATTCTTTTGCAATAGCACCCTATATTCTTCCAAAAGCAGACTTATAGGATTGAAATTTAGTGATATTCTTAGATTTATTGGTTTTAATTATGTCAACCTCTGCAACTGTGTCTTCGCCATCAGTTCTAGGGTGTGATTATATGTCCATTGAAATAGGCCCAAATTCTTACTCAGTATTCTTCAGAAGACTTTAGCTGTTAGCCTGGGGCTTAAACCCCAGGCGGTTAATACGACTGCTACAAAATGTGGATTCAACTACCTACTGAAAGTTCAAGTGGTGTACTCGGCGTTAATCTTCACGTAGTCATAACTTAAGTCGCAACCCCAAGCTTTACCAGAACCAGAACCAGAACCGATACTGACGGAGATTAAAACGGTATCTTCTTTGAGGTAAGCGCCTGCTGCTGCTGCTTTTAAATATGCACTCGCCGCCGCACGATCAAATGGCAGAGGTTGACCATTTTCCATTAATAAGAAATCTCCAAGTTGAATGCGGAGATTTTCTTGATCGAATATTACGCCAGCACGTCCAGCAGCAGCGGCAATTCGTCCCCAGTTGGGATCGCGCCCAAAAATTGCTGACTTAACTAAAGATGAACCGACAATGGTTTTGGCAACTTGACGCGCATCTTTGTCATCGTGCGCCCCTGTAACTTGCACTTCAATTAAGCAGGTGGCACCTTCGCCGTCACGCGCGATCGCTTTCGCTAAATATTGACACACTTGGGTGAGCATTGCTTCTAACTTTTCGGCTTCTGCACCCATTTCAGTAATCGCTGGGGTGCGAGACTGACCATTCGCTAGAGCAATCAGGGTATCGTTGGTACTGGTATCGCCATCTACAGTAATTTGGTTGAAACTTTGATCGGCGGCGCGGCTGAGCATTTTCTGCCACAGGGAAGGCGCAACCGCAGCATCGCAAGTTACAAAGGATAACATTGTCGCCATGTTCGGATGAATCATGCCTGAACCTTTGGAAATGCCGCCGATTCGCACCGGGCGATCGCCTATAGTTGTTTCCAGAGCAATAGATTTGGGTACTAAGTCAGTTGTACAGATGGCTTTTGCAGCTGCGTCGCCTCCATCTTCGGATGCTGCTGCAACTAGCTGAGGAATTGCCGCCTTCAGTGCATCCATTTTAATTCGTTGTCCAATCACCCCTGTGGATGCCAGCAAGACAGTATCCGAGGGAATATTCAGCACTTGCGCTAACATCTGGGCGCTTTCGATGGCATCGATCCAACCTTGAGCGCCTGTGGCGGCGTTGGCTTGTCCGGCGTTGCAGAGAATGGCTCTGGCACCGTGCTTAGCTTGCAGAAGCTGGCGGCAATAGTCTACGGGAGCAGCGCGGACAACAGAGGTGGTGAAGACACCAGCTGCGATCGCTTCCACTTCTGAATAAATTAACGCCAAATCTGGTAAACCTGATGGTTTGAGTCCTGCTACTATCCCCGCCGCCCGATATCCTCTGGGAGCCGTCACACCGCCTGATATTTCTTGCCAGCCTGCCATCGTTCTTTCCTCAAGCCTGGTTGAAAGCAGATTATACCAAGCTGTCACAGGTCATTGGTCATTAGACCTCTTGCAAAAGTCCCAGATGCGTGGGACAAGTAGGTTAGAGTTGGGTAGCATTTATGACCTACGAACAAGTAAAGAGCCTGAAGTCAGAAGACTTTAAACGCTTG
>NZ_JAMPKJ010000021.1 GCF_039962115.1 Funiculus sociatus GB2-C1
AATGCGCCCTATGTGTCAATCACCATCGGGCTTTACTCCCTATTACATACAATAAAGTTATCTCTCTTTTTATTGTTCCGCTATGTATTTAGCATACTAAGTACTGAAGAGCCATCATTATTTGATAAGATTACAAAAGCTAAATATAGATTATTTGCATTGTTTGCAGGCAGTGCAATAATTTTCTATAGTTTAGCAGGTTTTAAAATTATTGACCCCTTTATTTTTTTGCCTTCAAATAAACCTGATAATATTAATTCGAGAAATAATTCAGAAAGTTCAATTAGCGCTCTTACTCCTAAGCCAAAAATAGAGTCTGTACAGGTAAGTAAGCCTGAGGAATTAAAGTCTTCAGTTGCTAATCTGTCAAATGGCAATTATCTGCTTTGTAGCCAGAGTAATACTTCTGATGAAGATGAATTAGGTTTTTGTTTTCGGTTTCATAAAATAGGGAATCGAGTCATTGGCAACTTCTACGCAGCTGATTACACAGAGGGCTATTATGTATGTATCGATGGTACAGTTAATAGCAGTACCGTCAAGGGTAAAGGAATGGCATATACTGTAATGGATGAGCCTATAAGTAATCACAATAAAATTGAGCATCAAGATAAGCTTGTTAACGGTGATGAAAGTGGTCTTCTGAAGGTTGGCTTAGTCAGGGCTAGGAATACTGGTTTTAGTGATGAGAGTGGTGGAATGGAAGGATATTCTGTTGAGTTTTACTATGGGAAAGTTGTGCTTAATTTGAATAGTGTTTATCGTTACAAGGTAGGAGCTACACCTCCACCTCAAAGATGTAAACGCATTCCTTGAAAATTAGCGACCGTCAATCAGTTATAACTAACTAACTATCGCTTTATACTGCATTAAGAAATAAAATTGTCTAAGAAGAAGTTTCGGAAGTTTTGATAGTATTCAACAACAAATTATCAAGCATCATCAAAAATGGCTAACGAGCAGAAAAATTGATAGTGCAGGTAAGGCTAACAAATGCGATTGATGAAGAGTTAGTAAATCGCGGACTGCTTAACCCAAATTTATTGCGCGTGTATGAAACACAAGCACTTGTAGATACTGGCGCTACACGCACTGTGCTACCTATGGATATAGTGCAGCACCTTGGTTTAAGGATTATGAGTCAACAGGTAGCTAAATATGCTGATGGTAGAGAGGAAGCAGTCGGGCTGACAGGGCCTGTCATCATTGAAATAGAAGGTCGTCAGACTATCGAAGCAACAATGGTGACAGGGAATCAAGTGTTGATAGGTCAGACTGTATTGGAGACGTTAGATTTACTTGTAGATTGTAAAAATCAGCGCCTAGTTCCAAATCCCGCACATCCTGACTATCCAGTGTTGCGAGTATAGCAATTAATTAATAGGTGTAAGATAAGAGCGATCGCATCCACGTATAGTTAAAATACGCTTAAAATGCTGCTTACTGTAAATTGACTATGCCTATCGACGCACCTCTTCCCGTCGGGTCAGTTCTAGAAAACCGCTATTGTGTCGTGCGAGAATTGGGGCAAGGTGGCTTTGGACGTACCTATCTTGCAGAAGATACCAATCGGTACAGTGAGCATTGCGTACTTAAAGAATTTTTACCACAAGTTCAAGGCAGCAAGGAATTACAAAAAGCTGAAGAGTTATTTATGCGGGAAGCTGGGGTTCTTTATCAGCTGCAACACCCGCAGATTCCTCGTTTCCGAGAATTGATCCGAGTCAATCTTGGCGGTACGGAATCCCTATTTTTGGTGCAAGAGTATGTAGAGGGGCAAACCTACTGCGATTTGTTAAAAGCAGGGAAGCCGTTTGACGAGGCCCAAGTAGTTCAACTGCTGCGGCAAATTCTACCAGTATTGGACTACATCCATTCGCTAGGGGTGGTGCATCGAGATATATCCCCTGATAACTTGATTCAGAGGAGTTCCGATAAGTTGCCAGTTTTAATTGACTTTGGTGGCGTTAAGCAAGTAGCAGTAAATGCTGCCTCCCAGTTTAGCGGACAGATGCCCGCTACTCGGTTAGGTAAGGAAGGTTACGCACCAGAGGAACAAATACGCCAAGGAAATGCTTTTCCTTGTAGCGATTTGTACGCTTTGGCAGTTACAGTTTTGGTGTTGCTAACTTGCAAAGAACCCCAGAAACTTTTCGATAGTTTTCAGGCAACTTGGCGGTGGCGACAAGAGGCGAAGGTTAGTCCTATGTTAGCGATTATTTTGGATAAAATGTTAGCTTATTATCCGGGCGATCGCTATCAGTCAGCTAGAGAAGTTCTCCAAGCCCTCCCGTCTGGAAATCCCCTTTTTTCTCAAGTTCCTACTATGAACGTTGTAGGTAGCCCCGCCTATCAAATTCCTCCAACAACTATCAGTCAAAAAAGTAAAAGTCCCAGTGTTTCCATTCCTAACCCAATTCACAAGCTGACTTGGTTAAAATTTTGGAAAACAGGAATTAGTGTAAGTCTGATTTTGGCAGTCGGAGTCGGGGCTTGGACTTTAATAAAATCCCGTTTATCCTCCTTTCCTCCAGCAATATCTTCGCCATTACCTGCCGATGGTTCGCTAAGTAAAAAAGAGCAGGATTTTGTAGCTGAAATAACTAAGCGTCGCCAAGCTTTGAAGATTTCCGAAACGGTTTTTATTCGTCAAGTTGATGAAATTTTTTATCAGAAGTATCCAGAATTAAAGCAACGCAGTTTGACAACTAAGCCAGAAGATGCACGTTTCCGAATTGATTGGTACCAAATTGCTAATGACGAACTAAATAAGTTAGAAAAAGGCGCTCAATTATAGCAGTCCTATTTGAGTTGCGAAAGGCGTAGAAACAGGGTTTCTGCCTAATAGGAATCACAACTCAAACAGGATTGCTATGTGATGCAATTTAGTTCGCTAAGATTGTTTTTAACTGTCAAGCCAAAATTTTTATTAAGGAAAGTCAGGAATCACCCATTGGGGAGGCTGCATAGCTTTTTTTCTGCGCGCTTCGTCAGCAATTTCCAGCATTCTATCTAAAGAAGTCTCTTTGATGAAGTTTGACGCAGACGCTGCATTTTCCTTATTGGGGCATTTGTCACCCAAAATGCAGCCGTTAACGCAGGCTTCAGCGCAGTTTACTGTAGCTTCCATTGTGTTTGCTCTCTCTCATGGTCTTTGATGCTAGGCAGACTGATTCAAGCTTTGTCACTTTCAAAGCGAAAACGTCTACTTAAATTCTCCTTCTACAAATTGTACGGATATCTGTGAAAATTTCCAGCGTCTTGAGCGATCGCTTTCTTTACCGTTGCTATCAAACTGAATTAGCCCAATTTTTCGCCCAGTCTAAGGTCTGATAAACCTGCTTGAGAGTTGGTGCTTCGCAGTACAGTCGCAAAACGGGTTCCGTACCGCTGAAGCGAATCATCAACCAACTGTCATTGGCTAAACGGAACTTATAACCATCAATTGTCAGACAGTCTGTTACTGACTGACCCGCAATTTCAGTTAAAGGCGATTTTTGCAGTTGTTCGAGTAAACGCGATCGCACGTTCATACTCGCTAAAGGTAAGTCAATCCGATCGTAAGCTGAGGTAAAACTTGTTTTCTCCTGCAAGCGTTGGTAAAGTTCGCTTAAGTCTAGCCCCGACTGGGCGATCGCTTCCAACAAATACAGTGCTGACAGCAGCCCATCCCGCTCTGGGATATGATTGCCGTAGCCAATGCCTCCAGACTCTTCGCCGCCTACTAACACCTGAGTTGATAACATCCGGTCGGCGATGTACTTATAGCCTATCGGTGTCTCATACACTGGCAGATTGTACAGAGACGCTACGCGGGGAAACAAATCGGAACCGCTGACTGTTTTTACCACTTCGCCCGTCAGTCCCCGCCGCGATGCCATGTGTTCAATTAAAATCGGGATGAGTATTTGGGAACTGAGGAAATTTCCTTGCCCATCGACAGCAGCAATGCGATCGCTATCTCCATCAAACACAAATCCTACTGCCAACCCCTCACCACTGCTGCGGCGGTGAGTCCGCATCTGCCGGAACATCTGGGAAAGGTAACGCGGTAAAGGTTCCGGCGCACTTCCACCAAATAAAGGATCGCGAGAACTATTAATTTCCTGAATTGGCGTTGCCAACAGTTTTTCAAGTCCGGATGCCGCCGCACCGTGCATCACATCGGCAAAAACACTGAGTTTCTTTTGCGCGATCGCATCCTGAATGCAGCCAATATCCACTTTAGCCCGTAGCTCTTCACAATAATTAGACCACGGGTCGAACCTCTCCAAACTTCCAGGCTTTCCTTGGACTGGCGACGATTCCTTAGCCAACAGTGCTTCTATCTTTTGCGTAATTTCTGGGGGAACCGAACCCCCAAATGCTCCCTTGACTTTTAACCCCGAATATGGGCCTGGATTATGACTTGCCGTAATCACCAAAGCCCCTAGAGCCTTTTGTTGATAAGCCGCCCAGCTAAATGCTGGTGTTGGGGCATAACTATCGCTCAACAGCACATCAAATCCCGCAGCTTGCACTGCAAGAGCCGTCTCAAAAGCAAAAGTTTCCGACATAAAGCGCCGATCGTAGCCCACAATGATCGTGCGCTGACTTGTCGTCTCACCATAGACATCTGCCAGGACTTGTGCCGCCAACGGTGCCACAAGCGTTAAACGCTCGAAGGTGAAATCTGCGGCGATGATACCTCGCCAGCCATCTGTACCAAACTTAATCGGATTAACAGCAAGCGGCATAAAAGCAGGGGGTGTTGCAATGATAACGGTCGGATCTTAACATTTGTGGAGTCATTAGTCACTTAAGAGTTGTCAAGTTGAAACCCTCCCTAGCCAACGCTTAAAAACTAAGGACTACCGCCATCGTCCTCTTGAGAGCCTGACTCGTGCTTGACAGTTGGGGAATTGCCATTTGAAGCTGACAGATGTTCGAGAAGCGATCGCAGCCTCATGCGCTCAATGTAAGGCCAGCCGCCAGCTTCTTCCATATCTTTCAACAGATTGTATAGAGCTTGACGATTATCCGGTAAAGAAGTCTGAAATACACCTTCCCGAATCTCGCGGTGCAAATCCTCTAACGCGCGAAGCATTGCCAACAAAGCCAGAGTATCTCCCTGACAAGTCTTTGCCAAAGACCGAACAGAAATAGCGATCGCTTCCAATTCTGACCCAAAAAGCCCCGACTCAACATCTTTGTTACTGTTCATGCGGGTGATTTGTCTGTCCATGCTGTTTTCAACTTTAACGGAGTGTTTTCTTAACTAGAGCGATCGCTGCACAATCGACCTATTGGTAAATTGGTGTGGTGTGTAAGCACGGCATGGGTCTAAATCCCTATTAGGGATGGAAATAAAGGGATTGAAATAATTTACCCGCAGCTTCAGGATAAAGGCAACACAAAGCCTTGTAAAATTCACTTTAGAGATTCTAAGCCGAACGATTCCGAGCAAAATTAAGAATTTCACTTTTGTCCCTTGTCACTTAAACCCCACCCCAGATTTTACTGGTAGGGATTCCTAAATTAGATATTGAGGTTGACCATGAGGTATCGCGCTTTCATTGTTGCCTTCCTGGCATTATGCTTGGGGGTACTAACTGCTTGTAGTGAAGGTCCAGCCAACGCGACTTCCGCTCCAACTCCACTCACCTACGACCAGATCCGAGGCACGGGTCTAGCAAATAGCTGCCCTCAACTCTCTGAAACGACTCGCAGTTCTATTCCCATCGATCCTAGCCAGACATACAAAGTTACTAACCTGTGCTTACAGCCGACCAGCTTCTTTGTCAAAGAAGAATCTGCCAACAAACGGCAAGCCGCCCAATTCGTTCCCGGCAAGTTGTTGACACGGTATACATCTAGCATCGACCAGGTGCTAGGTGAACTGAAAGTAGATGAAAATAACCGTCTAAGCTTGGTTGAAGAGGATGGTCTCGACTTCCAAGCCACAACTGTTCAGCTGCCTGGTGGCGAACGAGTACCCTTCCTGTTCACAATTAAAAACCTGGTTGCCAAAAGTCAGCCCGGAATGGACAGCATTAACACCTCGACCGACTTTGAGGGCGAGTTTAACGTTCCCTCCTATCGGGGGGCAACTTTCCTCGATCCCAAAGGTCGCGGTGTAGCGAGTGGCTATGATAATGCAGTAGGACTCCCAGCCCAATCCGATTCTCAGGAACTGACTCGTGCTAATGTCAAGCGTGTAGACACCCTGAAGGGTAACATTTCTCTGCAAGTCGCCAAGGTGGATAACGTCACCGGTGAAATTGCCGGAACCTTTGAAAGCGAACAGCCTTCCGATACTGATCTAGGAGCTGGCGAAGTTAAAGAAGTTAAAATTCGCGGCATTTTTTATGCGCGGGTTGCACCAGATCAGGCTTAAATCTGCTACTTAGCACTGATTGCTTAATTTAGCGGATCGGGAAAAGGGGCTGGTGAAGCCCCTTTTTTTATGCCTTAGAAGTCAAAAGTTAAAAGTGAGGACTTATAAGGGTTACTCATTTAAAGCTTTTAACTACACACTGACAGTGCTTGTTTCCGGTAGAAAATCATTTCTCCGTGAAAATGCTATTGTAATTAACTGGCCAAAAAGAATAAACTTATGATCAAGCCTGAAAAAGCAGGTAATTAGGAAAATTTACCAAAAATGCTTGATTAGTTTTACTTTTCTGAAGGGCAGTTCCCCGGAGCCTACTTAATAGCTCGATCCTCCAGCGTCTATGTTTTAAATCACAGCATCTACTTAAAAAGCAGAATAAAACCAAAATTAGCGTCTCTACTGGGGACAATCTACCAAGCGAACTTCTTTATGTATACCAACGTCACTCCCGAAATTAAACTGGAGAGCTTGCAACTGTTACGAGAGTACCAGCACAATCGTACAGATGCTGTCCGGAATCATCTGGTAAAACTGAATTTTGGACTGGTGAGAAAAGAAGCACATCACTGGGTTAATCAGTGTACTGAGAACTATGAGGACTTGCTTCAGGTTGGCTGTTTAGGATTAATTCGAGCTATTGAACGCTTTGACCTGTCCAAGGGACACGCCTTCAGTTCCTTCGCCATCCCCTACATTCGCGGCGAAATTCAGCACTATCTACGAGATAAAGGCTGCTCGTTCCGCCTACCTCGGCGCTGGCAGACTCTGCGGTATCAGGCAGCCTCTGTAACGCGGGAGTTTCAACAGAAATACAACCGACCACCTACCCATTCAGAGGTGGCAGCGGCGCTGGAAATTTCTGCTTCAGAATGGCAGGAAATCCAGTTAGCGTTTCAAAACCGAGAATTGCTAAGTTTAGATTTACCAGTGGGAGATGCTGAGGAAGGTTCGACTTGCTTAGGCGAACTTGTACCAGACCCCCAATATCGCAGTTTTCAGTTAGCCCAAGAAGACCAGATTCGCCTACAATTGGCTCTGGTGCAACTAGAAAAGCGCACTCGCGAAATTCTAGAATTCGTTTTTTTACACGATTTAACGCAAAAAGAGGTCGCAGAACGCTTAGACATCAGTGTGGTGACTGTCTCCAGGCGTGTTAAAAAAGGATTAGACTCGCTCAAAAAGCTAATGGTAGGGCCGGAGAATTAACCAAGAAGTTCTTGGGAAGGGAAGAGGAGTTAAATTGAAACATTGGCAAGGTGCGAGAACCTTCCCCCATCCAACCTTCTTTTCGTCAACCGGCAACGGACAAAAAACTAAAAATTGAATAAAGTAACACAAATGCTACGCTTTCATCTATATATTTTAAACTTGTAATAGAGGGGTGCGATCGCATCCATCTATTCAAGGTATAACCCGCCTCAAAGAAATTTGAACAGAAAATCTCTTGTGGCGGATGCTATTAAGGGATTTGGGAACTGCAAAATGCGTCAACATTCATGGATTGCGTTTGTCGGGATATTTGCTCTGGTAGCGGCTGGCTGTGCGCCAGCAGAGGATACTGCTATAGCTCCTAGTCCTGTTGTTTCTCCGCCGGCTGATCCGGCGGCGGTTCCGACTACTTCACCAATAGCAAAGGCACCCCCAGGGTTTCCTACGCCAACTGTTCCTCCACGAACAGCGAACGTTCCGGGAGTTCCCGGCTTGATTCCATCCACAAACTCGGATGTGCGATCGCGTAATATTCCTAAAGGTAGACAAGACCCCTTTGAGAATGTTCCCCTGAACCCGCAAGTGACTGTGGTGCCTCCAGAGCCTGGTTCGGTTCCTCCGCCTCCGATTCCAGTTTCTCCGGCTCCGGGTGTAGCACCGCAGCGTTCCATCCCAGTGCCGCCGCCTCTGCCCCAAGTACGCAATCCCGGAGTAAGAGCAAACAACGGTGGTAGAGCAGTTCCCCGCACAAGGTATACACCGCCGCGTCCCCCCCAGGTTAGAACAACAACACCGAGAAATCAGGCACCTAGAACCGCACCAAATTCAGCTCCTATTGCTAGAACAAATACGGTGCCCCCTGCTCCCCTGCTGCCAAAACTGCCACCTCTACCAGAACCAACTCTGGCGAGAAATGTAGAAGTTACAGGAGTGGTGCAAGTAGGTAGGGAGCCTCAAGCAATTGTAAAAGTGCCGAATGAGCCGAGCCGCTACGTAGGAGTTGGGCAACGTTTATCTAATGGGCAGGTGCTAGTTAAGCGGATTGAAGTGAATAATGGTGGCAGTCCGATTGTGATTTTAGAGCAATATGGCAGAGAGGTTGCCAGACGAATTGGAGAAAAACCAGAGGCGAATCCTGCTGGCGCACCTACGGCTGCTGCTCCTGGTTCTCCTCAAGCCTAGATACGATTTGTTGTAGGGAGTTTAAAGAGTGCAGACTACTGGAGGAGAACCGCTGCGAATTGAAATAAGCTTGCCTAGGTTGCCCTTGGCAATTTATCGGGAATTAGCTGCCCATTTGCGGCAGGTAGAAGGAGTGGAAGCGGATCTGATTCCCCAAAATTCGCAGCAGTTTGACTACCATCAAAGCCAGGTCGGGGGCTTGTGGATTCAATATGTACAAGATGCCAATCCAGCTAGTCGGCAACAAGTAGACCGGATTTTAGAGTATTATAGTCAGCGCTACAGCCCCTAGTAGGAAATCTTTCCACCGTAATATTCGGTGGGGGCTTTTTGGCAATCTGGCAAAAGCTAACAAAAATTCATGGGCATCATTCAAGCTTTACGGGGAACGCGGGACATTCTGCCCGAAGAAGTTGGCTATTGGCAATGGGTAGAATCGGTAGCGCGAGACATTCTTAACGTAGCCGCTTATCAAGAAATTCGTACTCCGATTTTTGAGCTGACTGCACTATTTGAGCGGGGAATTGGCGAAGCTACAGACGTGGTGGGGAAGGAAATGTACACCTTCAACAGCCGGGGGGAAAACCCTTATTCCATCACTCTACGTCCTGAGGGTACAGCGGGTGTGGTGCGCTCTTACATTGAAAACCATCTTGATGTAAAAGGTGGGATTCAGCGCCTTTGGTATATGGGGCCGATGTTTCGTTACGAAGCTCCCCAGGCGGGGCGACAGCGGCAATTTCACCAACTGGGCGTAGAAGTGTTAGGTAGTGCTGACTCCAGGGCCGATACGGAGTTGATTGCAATCGCTACCGACATCCTGCAAACCCTCGGTCTGAAAAATCTGCACCTCTACATTAACTCCGTGGGTTCCCCAGAGGATCGACAGCGTTATCGACAAGCATTGGTGGACTATCTGACTCCCTATAAAGAAGAGTTAGATCCAGACTCGCAGGTGCGTTTGGATCGCAATCCCTTACGAATATTGGATAGCAAGGATAAGCGGACGCAGGCAATTGTTAAAGATGCCCCCAGCATTTTAAATTATCTGGGTGCAGAGTCACGCGATTACTTTGAGCAAGTAAAAGCAAGGCTGACTGATTTGGGAATTGCTTACGAACTAAATCCGCGTCTGGTGCGCGGTTTGGATTATTATACTCATCTGGCCTTTGAAATTGTCTCTGACGACTTAGGAGCGCAGGCAACTGTCTGTGGCGGCGGTCGTTATGATGGGCTAGTAGCAGAATTGGGCGGGCCAAGTACGCCTGCTGTGGGTTGGGCGATGGGTTTGGAGCGCTTGATTATTTTGCTACAACAGCTGCAACAGCCACCAGCAAAGGCGCTGGATTTCTACGTAGTTTCACGGGGGGAAGCAGCAGAGGGTCAAGCACTTAAACTGGCTACGCAACTGCGAAGAATTGGGTTTAGTGTGGAGTTAGATTTGAGTGGCAGTGCGTTTAAAAAGCAGTTCGCCAGAGCAGATAAGAGCGGTGCCGTTGCTTGCTTGATTTTAGGGGATGAGGAGGCAGCAAACCAAACCGTCAAGCTCAAGTGGATGGCAACCAAAGAGCAAAATGCGATCGCTCAAGTGGAATTATTGGCTAAAACAGACGAACTGCGTCGCCAGTTAGATACCGCAGGGAGTTATAAGTTATGAATTATGAGTTTTAAATTAATTCATAACTTATAACTCAAAATTCAAAATTTTTCCTAGCCGCCGATGGAATACTGGGAATTTCTGATCCAAAAAGAAGGCGATCGCTCTTGGCTCTCTCTAAAGAAGCCAAGTTTGGAAATCTTAGAAGGTCGGTATCGGGTGGTTGCTCACTCAAACCGACCAAACACTGATGTGGAAATTCGCATCACGCATGACAGCACCGAGGAAGTTCCCCCCAGGCGGCGCTCTCAGAAGCGATCGCGTCGCACCAATGCCCAAGGGTTAATGGTGGTGATTCCCTTTACCTACTTTAAGCCGGGGATATGGGATTTGCGTTGCTCTGGGGATATCATGTCCGATTTCCTGGGCAATACTTGGCAGCAAACGATTAAGTTTCAGGTTTTACCACAAGCCGCAGAAACTTCCACAGATAGCGATTCAGCGGAAGAAGATATTTCGCCGGAAATTTTTCATCCCCATTCAGCAGAGATGCCGGAAACGTCTCTACCTCCAACGGAGGCTGAGTCCCAAAGGTGGAAGGCGGCGTCAATGCCTGTCAGCGACCTTATGGAACACTCGCTACAGATGGTAGACGAAATTTTACACGAAGTTGTCGATCCACTCTGGCAAGCGTTTGAGCCGATACCTGCTGCGCCACCGCAGCGGTTGTTTACCCTAGACTCAGAGCTGCCAAGAGAGGAATTGCCTGAGTTTCAGAGTGCTATTGATTCACCAGATATTGCAACAGATATCACCCAACCGCAAGTAGAGGCAACTCCTGAAACGTTTCTAAGGCTGATTCTCGACCAGGAAAATTTTGTAGCGCGTCGGGGAGAGCCGATTATTTTTTCTGGGGAAGTTGAAGTTTTGGACACTTCCAGTTCTCACAACTGTGTCCAGGGTGGAACGCTGAGAGTGGAAATGCGCGATCCGCAAAACTCAAAAATTCTGGTAGATGTAGAGCAACCGCTACCCGAACAGGTGTCAAGCTTTGCCTTTAGGTGTAATCTTGAGCTGCCTGAAGAGTGCAAAACTCGGTTAATTTTGGGAGAAGTCACGCTAATAGACGAAACGCAGACAGTCTTGGCGACTCAATCATTTACTGTAACAGCAGATTTAGAAGATTTACTGGGCGCGATCGCTAACGATAGAGAAGCTGAAAATTTATTGCACCCGCCGTTAGGATCTCTTTTGGCAGAGACACCACCTCTAGATTCATCTTTTCTGGATTTGGTGCAACAACCGAAAGACAATCAATCCCTACGTCTAGAACCGTTACCAAATCAGCCTTTACCTCCGCAAATTACCCGAAGCAATCCGGCAAAGGAGGCAGCACTTAAAGCTCCCAAACTGCCTGCGATCGCTTCTGATACAGATGCAACCGATAGCGAGGGCAAAACATCTGTTACTCCTCCACCCCCGCCGTTGGGATCTCTACCACCCAAAATTTATCGCCCCGATCCGGCCAATCCAGTTAATAAAACGCTCAAACTCCCTCTAATTTCAGGCTCTGCTCCTGTTACAGAGGTAGAAGCAATAATCGATTCTTCCTCTAGCGAGCTTGAACCTCCCACGGTGGAGAACGCTGCTCAAGAGCAGGCTGCATCAGAGGTGGAGCAGTTAGTTGATAATTTGTTGAATAACTTAGCTGATAGCTGGCAGCGTCCAGAGATACCATCAGCTGAAGATGACAGCGAAGATGCTGATACAACGGCTAATGAGGATGTAGCTGTCGAAGAACCTTCTGACACTCCAGAATCAGACAATCCTGCTGAAGATAGCGATCCCACATCGACTGTAGACACCGCCTTTGCTACCCTGAAGCTGAAAGACCGTTTTTTGTCCCGGTTAAACGACCTGGCAAACGATGAGGAATTGGCTCAATTGCTACAACCTGAGGAAGAGTTGCCTGCTACCGAGCCAGAGTTAATAGAATCAGAGTTGTCTGCACCAGACGTGGCCCAGGAAGATAGTGAAAATACTGGTGTGGTTGATGGAACTGAAACGGCGGCAATACAACAGTCGTCGGAAACCGACTCTGAAGCCCCGCCAGAGAGTATGTCAACAGATTGGGAGTTATTGGCTCAACTGCTAGATCAACAACCCCCGCTACCAGAATTTGACGAAGAAGATGCCGCTATTTCCAGCGACGCGCCCAGTAATTCTCAAGTGGCGGCAGAAAGTCCCCTGACTATTACTCAAAATCCTACCAATGGGTTCTCGACAAGAAATTCCGGTGGAAATTGGGCAGATCAAGAGATTGTTGTGGACGATGACCCCTTTGAGGAGCCTCTGGGCAGAAGCGATCGCATATCCCCTTTCCCTCCTAGCCATTATCCCCAACCGCAGCCATCAGCGCTAGACGAGGAGCCTGTGCCAGCACCTGAGTTGGTGTTGCCAGAAGGCGAACTGATTGCAGGGCAACTGCTCTTGCTCCGCGTGAAATTAAACTCCGAGTTGAGCCGCATCTATGTCAAGCTGTGGGTTCACGATCGACAAACGCGATCGCTGCTGGATGGTCCTCGTTGGCTTGTAGATTTTTCGCCCAATGCCTTTGGTGTCTTGGAAACAATGACTCAGTTAACTGTGCCGTTTGGGAGTATGTCCATCCGATTTGAAGCGGTTACAGTAGATACTTATACCCAAAGAGAGAGCCATAAAGTGACACTTGACCGTACTGTCATTCCCCCTGACTTGCCCAACTGGTCGCTGGATGAGTTTGGGGATTGATTAGTTGTTAAAAATTTTTATAATTCGGATCTTTGCGCCAAATTCACTGTAGATTCGATTAGAAGAATTGTTTCATAACAATAGGAAATTTAGCGATGGCAGCTTCATTCTTACCTTCAATTTTGGTCCCTCTAACTGGCTTGGTCTTCCCAGCTATAGCAATGGCTTTCCTCTTTCTTTACATTGAACATGAAGACCCAACTGGGATTTAATAGCTACAAATTAAAAACCCGCCCTTCCGGTTAGGACGGGCGGTTTTTCTAAAGGATGTAGAAGCTTCTACATCCTTCTTTGTTTATGCTTACAAAGAGGAGCCTAAACCAGCATAGGCACCATAGAAGAAAGTACCTAATACGGCGATAATACCTAAACCAGCGACTGTCGCTACAATCCACAATGGGATTCTTCCACTTCCAGACACAGCTTTTTCCTCCTAATTAAACTCGAACTAGCTTTATTTAATCAAACTCAGTTAGGCGAAGCACTCACTGTTATAGGGCTTTCGCACTATGACAGAAGCTTCCAGTTTCACTCGCCGTTGCCTCCCTATACGAATGTATAGTGTGGTTTTACACAGCGTCCGGAGGTTTTGCTTAGGTTTCCCTAGCACTGACTCCCGTACTACTTGCGTAGTACCCTGGCAGACACCCGCCTCCCGCAGGCACAATTTCTGTTGTTACACCGCTTGGTTTTCGCTTATCCCGAAGAGCCGCTATACCTAGCTGGTATAGCGGAATTCTGCGATTTTAGTTAAAGAAATAACTGGAAAACAAAATTCCCAAAACGAAGACAAGTAGCAATCCTAAGAACAGAGAAGTCCTGTTTAACTCAACTGGCTGATTATTAGGATTGGGAAGACGATCCGGCATCGGTTTCTCCTATCGTTGAATAAATTGCATGGAAGCGATCGCGCCCAAGAAAAAGACTGTAGGCACAGCCAGAGTGTGGACAGCAAGCCATCTAACGGTAAAAATCGGATAAGAAACTGGTTGATTTGCTGGAGTATTGCTAGTCATGATTTGCCACTACTTTTAAACTACTTACTTGATAAATTGCTCTATTTGATCTTTTGATTCAACACGATCTTGCACAATTGGCACTTCCGTCCGATTTGGAGTGAAATACTCATTGGGGCGGGGTGTTCCAAACGCATCGTATGCCAATCCAGTTTGAACAAATAGCCAACCAGCAATAAACAATGCTGGGATAGTGATGCTGTGAATCACCCAGTAACGTACGCTCGTAATAATGTCCCCAAACGGACGCTCTCCAGTAGTACCAGCCATTCAGATTCCTCCTCTGACAACAGTTTAAAGCTTTGTTTATATGATACGAAATTCGGTAGATGACAAGCAAGAAAATAGTTGCAAACAGCTTATTTTCTGCTTATTACTACCACCTGACGGCGACGATGCTCTCTTCAAGCCGCAGACGATGAACCCTCGTATTTCAGCAAAACACCACGCTGACCAATAATAAATCCTCGATCGGGCGTTACAAATTTAATTTTGTACAAATTCGAGGGTATATTCTCCATCTCGCGATCTTTTTCCCAGGTTTTACCACCATCTGGACTGCGGAGTAAATTGCCACTTCCCCCCGTCACCCAAATTTCCTCTGGTGTGCGATATGCCAAATCGAGTAAACCCCAACTGGTAGATATCTCTGGATATTGTGCCTCTTGCCACTCATCGTGCTTTTCAGGGTCGCTAAATTGCAGCTGACCGCCCCGTGCGACCATCCACAACCGACCATCTTGTGCAAAACCCATATTTTCAACACGTCGGGAACTATTGCGGTTGTGGGATACCCACGCTTCCTGACCTGGTTCCCAAGTTGAGTAGAAGTTCCCTTTTGCTGAGACTGCTACATATTTACCATCTTCAGAGCGGGAGATGTTGCGGACAACGCCCACTGCTTCTTGCACCATCGCTTTCCAGTTTTGTCCAGCGTCTTGAGTGCGATAAATTGCGCCTACGTTGGTGGTCATCTCAGCGGAGTTGGGCCCTAGTGCCAAAATTGTGTTGGGTGCGCCCGGTAATTTATTACTCAGTGAGATGCGCGTCCAAGATTTTCCGCCATCGGTGGTGTGCAGTAAGATAGCAGGTTCTCCTGTAATCCAACCCTCAGAACCAGCAAAACTCACACCTGTAAAGCGGTATTTCTGATCCCCAAGGGACAAGTTCCGAGGCTCCCAGGTTTTGCCGCCATCGGTTGTTTCCAAAATTGTAGAGTCACTGCCCACAAGCCAGCCGCGATCGCGGTCGTCGGTAAAGGCAATATCCTGAATATTAGCTGTTGTTGGCAGCTCAATGACTTGCCAAGGGTTGTTGCTCACCGAAGGGACGCTACTACAACTGGCACAAAACAGGGCGACTACCAGCAATATTACAATTTGTTTCAGTGTTCTCACAAAAAAGTTCATAACGTCCAGCACTGGTGGATAGAATCTGACCTACGGCAGGTATCAAGAGCCGAGTTTCGTTTTAATGCAAACTGTAAAGACTCAGAAAAAACAAAAAACCTAAAGCCAAGGCACCAAAAATGAGCAGATTCTTCTGTCCTGGGGTTAAAGTGTTTACCCCCAGACCAAAACCCAGATTTTCCTTAAATCCAGACGGCGCACCTGCAACGCCAATATTTTGAAACTGCGTTTTCCGCACTCCACAGACGGGACAGCGCCAAGAGAGCGGTAATTCTTCAAACGATGTTCCTGCGGGGATATCACCCTTACTATCGCCCTTAAGTGGCTCATAAACATAGCCACAGGCGCGACATTCGTGGCGATCCATGATGGCATCAACGGCTTGATCGCTCATAGCTCAGAAAGTAGTTGAGAAGCCAACCTTAAAATCTATGTTAAAAATTATGCCATAAGTGTAGGACTTCCTTAACATTTTCTAGTTCTGGTGGGCGCAAAGGGCGATCGCTAGATATAAAATTTGTTTAGTTCGACTTATGTGTGCTATACGTAATCGCTCTCGAAAGCCGCCAGCGTTACGCTGTAAAGGTAGTCACTCTATAATGTATATGTAAAGAAGTAATAACTCGCGTTGTTTCATCTGAGTGGTAGTTAACTATCGTGTTTGTCCTTAGTGGGTATGAGTATTTTTTAGGATTCCTACTGGCTTGCAGCTTGGTGCCTTTTCTAGCACTGTCTGCTGCTAAGCTTCTGCGCCCCAGCGGTAGTAGTCCAGAGCGACGCACCACCTATGAATCTGGTATGGAGCCGATTGGGGGAGCTTGGATTCAGTTCAACATCCGCTACTATATGTTTGCGCTTGTCTTCGTGATTTTTGATGTTGAAACTGTTTTCTTGTTTCCGTGGGCTGTTGCCTTCCATCGCTTAGGAGTTTTGGCTTTCATAGAAGCCCTGATCTTTATTGCAATTCTTGTGGTTGCTCTTGTTTACGCTTGGCGCAAAGGAGCTTTGGAATGGTCATGAAATCTAACCAGGCAAATGAATATGCTGCCCTAGAACAGCAGCAGAAAGAACGCATTCTTAGTCCAATTGAGCGGCCCAAGGTCACTCAAGAGCTTTCGGAAAACGTCATCCTGACCACAGTTGATGACCTGTACAACTGGGCGCGGCTTTCCAGCGTATGGCCTTTGTTGTTTGGCACCGCCTGCTGCTTCATTGAAGTTGCGGCGATGATTGGTTCGCGGTTTGACTTTGACCGATTTGGACTGGTTCCCCGTTCCAGCCCCAGACAAGCAGATTTAATCATTACTGCTGGAACCATCACTATGAAGATGGCACCTGCTTTGGTACGTCTTTATGAACAGATGCCAGACCCCAAGTATGTGATTGCGATGGGAGCTTGCACAATCACTGGCGGGATGTTCAGTGCTGACTCCCCGACAGCGGTACGCGGAGTGGATAAGTTGATTCCTGTGGATGTATACCTGCCTGGATGTCCACCACGTCCAGAAGCGATCATGGATGCGATCATTAAACTCCGGAAGAAAATCGCTAATGATTCGATTCAGGAACGCGATCAAATGAAGCAAACGCATCGCTACTACAGCACCACCCACAAACTCAAAGGTGTAGACCCCATCCTGACAGGGAAATATCTACAGTCAGGCACTCGCCAAAGCCCACCGCCAGAGTTGGCAGCAGCTATGGGTATGCCTGTATCCCCAGCCCTGTTGACGGCTCAAAAACAGGAGGAAGGTCGTGGCTGAAGCAGAATCCCAAATCGTAGCCAGTAAGATTTCTGGGTGGTTGACGGAAAACGACTTTGAGCATGAGGCTCTAGAGCAAGATCATCAAGGCGTTGAGATCATAAAAGTTGACCGGGACTTTTTGATTCCTATCGCCACAGCCCTCTATGCTTATGGGTTTAATTACTTGCAATGTCAAGGTGGCTATGATGCAGGGCCGGGTGAGGATTTGGTCAGCTTCTATCATCTGATTAAGCTGAGTGACAATGCTGACCGACCGGAAGAAGTGCGTCTGAAGGTGTTTTTGCCGCGAGATGACGCTAGAGTGCCTTCGCTGTACTGGATTTGGAAGACAGCAGATTGGCAAGAGCGGGAATCCTACGATATGTTCGGTATTGTCTACGAAGGACACCCGAACTTGAAGCGTCTTTTGATGCCGGAAGATTGGGTAGGCTACCCTTTGCGGAAGGATTATATTTCGCCTGATTTCTACGAGTTGCAGGATGCTTTTTGATTAAGAAGCATTGCCCTTAATCAGGAAATTTTGCCTGAAAGCACTCACTTGTTTTAAGTGGGTGCTTATTTTTTTTAGATAGCTTTTGCTAGAAAATAAATTGTCCTCACAATCGATTTTGTTTGAATTTTAGCTAGTAGCTTGTGTCTTGGGAACGAAACCCAACTTACGACTTATGAGATAAGTTCAGGAAACTTCTGATTAACTCAAAACTCATAACTTATAACTATTTATTCATCCCGGTTTAGGGTTAATTTAATCATTCCATAGGGAGGTCGCGGATCGCAGTACACTTTTATTTTAGAATCTGCATCTGATACAAATGCGGTGTCCCAAAGTCGATTTTCAGCTGCAAAGGAAACTTCTGCCATTTGCGGGAAGCGTTGTAGTAGGCGCACACCCATCTCATAAACGAGATGTTGGATTGATTTGCTGACAAATTCATGAAAGACAACTTGCACGAAATCGCGCACTTGTTCAGCAGGGATGTAATGTGATAAATCAGACGCGATCGCATTCTCTACGTCAGCGTATTTCCAGTAAACATCGAGATAAATAAATAAGGGGCGATCGCTCATTTCTGGTAGCGTGGTATACTCATCGCGAGCAAAGTTGGCAAACAAGCTACCAGTAACTTTGATTAGCTGAAATCCTACTCTTCCACAACTATGAGCGACGATTTTTGTACCATCTCCCTCACGCTCAAAATCCAGCACTGTAACTGCATAGTCATTGCGCGAACGGCTGAATAAAACTTCGCTATTGGTATTTCCCCCATCGGGGTGAGGTAAATGTGCCGCAGCAAATGGTTGTTCTCTACCTGTAACTCGCAGCGATCGCATTTGGGGATAAGTATTTAAAAACTCCTGTCCCAGGAAATTTATAAAACCTTCTAAGGTTGAGCCATCGAATGTGATCGCTTTCTTCAAAACAAAGTTTTTCATGGTGTCGGTAGCCACCACATCTGTATTGATTCCCTCAGTGTAGGCGGCGATAAAATTGTTACCGAATACCTCAACATCAACATCAACCGCAAACAGGATGTTTTCTCTACCACTAAACTCTGATTCTGGAATTTCTGTCAAACCCAACATCGGTTTTGCATATGTGCGGTACAGGGTAATATTTCCTTTACCATAGCTAATTTCTGCGCTCACGCCTTGCTCCTTATCCTACTATTTTTGGTTTTGTATTGAGGAAACCTTGTTATTAGCCATTTTTATAAATTTTAGGGTTGCATTATTCAAGGAAACTTACAATCACATTATTAGTCTCTCGTTACGTTGGCGAAACTCTGTGCAAGGCTCGAATTATATTCGCCAGTATTTCTATATACACATTTTTTTAGAAAGTGCCGGAAGCGGAACGTTTTTGAAACTGACCTTTACCTTTGTTGCCCAGCCAGCGATCGCCATCTACAATCAACTCCCCGCGTAAGAAAACTTTCTCTACTTTCCCAGTAATAAAACGCCCTTCAAATAAGCTGTAGTCTACGTTAGAATGATGAGTTGCCGCACTCAAAATATGTTCTTTATTTGGGTCAAATAAAACTATATCGGCATCGCTTCCCACAGCAATTGTTCCTTTTTTAGGAAACAATCCAAACATTTTAGCGGGAGCAGTTGCAGTTAACTGTACAAACCTATTCAGCGAAATTTTACCCGTTCTAACACCGCCATCATATAGTAAAGTCAACCGCAATTCTACGCCAGGCGCACCATTAGGAATTTTAGAGAAATCCTCTTTTCCAACTTGTTTAGAACGGTGCCAACCAGAGGAATTTTCTTTGAAACAAAATGGACAATGATCGGTAGCAACTATCTGGAGATCGTCAAACTTTAACCCCCGCCACAATGCCTGTTGACACTGATGTTCTCGTAACGGTGGGGTCATCACATATTTAGCCGCTTCAAAACCTGGTTTGTCATACTCCTCAATGTTTAAGAAAAGGTAATGAGGACAAGTTTCTGCAAAGGCATAAATACCGCGATCGCGTGCTTCAACTACTACATCTAATGCTTCTTTTGCTGACAGATGAACGATATATACAGGGATTTCCGCCAACTCTGCAATCCGAATTGCTCTGTGAGTAGCTTCTGCCTCCATAATTGTTGGTCTTGTTAAAGCATGATATTTTGGAGAAGTATTTCCCTGAGCCAATGCTTCTTCAATTAATACTTGAATTACGCTACCATTTTCTGCGTGTAAATTCACCATACCGCCATGAGAACCTACCGCCCGCATCGTTTTAAATATAGAGGCATCATCTACCATTAAAATTTCTGGATAAGCCATGAACATTTTAAAGCTAGATACCCCATCGTAATTAATTAAATCGGGTAATTCTTTTAAAACTTCTGGGTTAATATCTGTCAGAATCAGGTGAAAACTATAATCTACACAAGCTTGCGGTTCTGCCAATGCTAGACGATTATCAAGTGCAAATATTGCGCTTTCTCCTTTGCTTTGTTGAGCATAATCGATAATAGTAGTCGTGCCACCAAAGGCAGCGGATCGCGTTCCTGACTCATACGTATCGCAAGTTTCGGCAATGCCTTGACGGGACTCCATGTGGGTGTGAACGTCAACACCACCAGGCAATACAAGTAATCCTGAAGCTTGATATTTTTGGGCTGATGGTACTTCTAATTTTCGAGCGATCGCTTCAATTTTTCCATCGCGAATTAGAATATCTCCTACATAGTCATCGACTGCTGTAACAATTCGTCCGCCAGTTATTAGTACGTCTGTCATTTTTACTGATTAAAATGTGATAAAACAAACCACTCTAGGCACCGATAACCCAGAGATGTAGAGACGTTGTATACAATGGCTGGAAAACGAAATAACCTTACTTTTTGAGCTGGGTTGGGGTATCTGCACAACTTAAGTAGAAGCTTGTTTATAAGCTGCCCAACCTCCAAGATGAGAAATATCAGCCCATTGATATTTTTCTACCAATTCACGCGGATAAAGCATAGCAGTAACTTCCTCTCCATCTTCTAAAACTACGTTTTTAGGATACAAGTTAGGCGGTTCTGTAGACAGTAAATATTCATATTGTTCAGCAGTCAACTCGTAAACTTCACCCGGAATAGCAATACCTCCGGATGCAACTTCATAGATACCTGGATGCCAGCCATTCTCTACAGAGTACATTCGATAATTGGGACGAGTAACTGCCTCTTTAATGAATTTTGCTGATTGCAGATTCTTGTGATCCGGTTGCCCTCGTAAGGCAGAACCGCAAATAAAAAATTGCTTTGATTCTGATTTACTTTCCATCTTTTATCGCTCTTTCAAATTGTAAATACTCTATCTTATCAAAAACTAAATTTTGCTATAGCTTGCCTCAAATTTTACCTAAAAATTAAAATTTTAATTTTCTATTCATAATTATGTATAAAATTTCATAAAAAATAAAAAAATACCGTAACGATTGTTACTGAATTTTAGCGCTGGCTAACCGCTAATAAAGCAATATACAACTTTAAAGGTTAAAAGTCCGTACTTGTGGGTGGCATGGAAGGATGAAGTATAAGCTGTCTGAACTGAACCAAATGAGTCAGGAAGCTTTTGTAGATGCTTTGGGGTGGGTTTTTGAGGATTCGCCTTGGGTAGCGCAAAAGACGTGGATGAAGCGACCTTTTGCCGACGTTACATCATTGCATGAAACTATGATAAAAGTGGTTCAAGAAGCCAGCTTGGATAAACAACTTGCCTTAATTTGCGCTCATCCCGACTTAGCAACCAAGGTGAAAATGAGCGCATCCTCCGTTCAAGAACAGGCGGCGGCAGGATTATATCAGCTTACCTCTGAGGAGTGCGATCGCTTTCACTTTCTTAACCAAGCATACAAAGAGAAATTTAATTTTCCCTTCATCATCGCCGTTAAAAATCACACTAAAGAAAGCATTCTCAAAGCCTTCGACAATCGGCTAAAAAACACCCTAGAAGAAGAATTAAGGCTTTCCCTATCCGAAATTACTCAGATAGCCTGGTTCCGCCTCCTAGAAATCCGTATAACTTAAAAACGAATACTTCTCTCTCGACTCCTTCTTTCCTCTTTTCCACTTCTCTCTTGTCTTTGCGGTTCGTTTTAAAATGGATTTACCTAACATCGAAGCTTACTTACAACCCACGAACTTAGACTCTGTAAAAAACTGGCAACAAGGATGGGCTTGGTTAGCTGGCGGAACTTGGATATTTTCCCAACCAGAACCAAACTTAAAAGTCCTCGTAGACTTGGAAAAATTAGGCTGGTCACAAATAGAAATTACCCCGGAAGGATTAGCCATCGGTGCCACATCTACAATGGATAAATTATCCAATTTTGCCTTTCCTGAAACATGGACCTCAGCTAAAGCACTTTTAAGCGCCGTAGCGGAATTAGCATCATTTAAAGTTAGCAATATTGCTACTGTGGGAGGCAATCTTTGCCTAGCATTACCTGCGAGTACCTTTGCTCCGGTAATGATAGCACTGGGAGCAACTTATGAAATTGGAAGTCCAAATTCTCCATATCGCCAAGTTCCCGCCTTAGATTTTCAAATTGGGGCGCAACAAACCATACTACAACCGGGTGAAGTTTTGCAAAAAATTTGGATTCATGAAAGTAACTTAGAATGGCTAGTTTACTTTAAGCGAATCTGCGTACAAACTTCTGGTTATGCAGTATCAATTGTAGTAACAGCATACAACCCTAAAACAAATCAAGTGCGATTTGGATTAGGCGCTTGCGTTCCTGCCCCGCGTCTAATTGAATTTGTCTATGTTCCCACTCCAAAGGAAATTTCGGAAGCATTAGACGCGCAATTGCCTGTAGATTGTTTTATAGAAGATGAAAGGGCAAGTGCAGCTTATCGCCAACACGTTACCAAAATTTTAATGCAGCGATCGCTATCGGAATTTTAGATTTTATATTTTAAAATTTATCGTGTTTATGCAAGAAACTCTAAATTTTCAAGTAAATGGCAACACCTATTCAGAAACTTGTCCCCCTGGAACAAGCTTACTAAGTTTATTGCGAAGTTTGGGCTGGGTTGGCGTGCATCGAGTGTGCGAATCTGGTGATTGTGGTAGCTGTACTGTCTGGGTAGATAACGCGGCAATTCATAGCTGTATTTATCCCGCTATGAAAATTGATGGTCAAGCTGTCACCACGATTGAAGGATTGGCAATTGATGGCGAATTGGCACCAATGCAAAAAGCATTTTTGGAGTGCCAAGGTTTTCAGTGTGGGTTCTGTACTCCCGGCATGATTATGAGTGCGGAAAAGATTAAATATGATACTGAAGAAGGCCTCCGCAAAGCCTTAGAAGGAAATTTATGTCGCTGCACTGGTTATCAGGGAATTATTGATAGTATTCTCTTTCGTCATACAGAAATTAAAATTCAAGAAAATTTAACCCCAAATTCAAAATTAGAAATTCAAAGTCCGGTAGGACAAAGTATTCCCAAACAGGATGGGCCAACACTCGTTACAGGTAAACCAGCATATACTGCCGACTGGTCGCCACCTGGATTATTGCATCTTAAGGTAGTGCGATCGCCTCATCCCCACGCCCATATCCGCCAGATCAACACAGACAAAGCAAAAGCCTTTCCCGGCGTTCATGCCATTTTTACCCATGAAGATGTGCCGCGCATCCCCTACAGCACTGCGGGTCATGCAGAACCAATTCCCGACCCTCTCGACCACTACTTATTAGATAATAAGGTGCGTTTTGTAGGCGATCGCGTCGCCGCTGTCGTAGCAGAATCTCCGGGTATTGCAGAATTAGCCTGCCAACTAATCGAAGTGGATTATGAAATTTTACCTCACCTTATCGATCCAGTTGCGGCAATGAAGGGCGATATCCTCATTCATGATGAGCCAGAATCATCTCAAATTTATGACGTTCACCACAATATTGCTGGTAAAGTTCTATTAGAAAATGGCGACCTAGAAGAAGGATTTGCCGCCTCAGATTTAATTGTTGAAAACACTTATCATCTGCCAGCAGTTCAGCACGTTCACTTAGAACCTCATGTTAGTGTAAGTTGGCTGGATGAAGACGGAAATTTAGTAGTTCGTTCCAGCACTCAAGTCCCATTTCACTGTCAAAATTTACTTTCTAAACTTTTCTATTTACCCAAAGACAAAATTCGAGTTTATAAAGCCCAAATTGGCGGCGGATTTGGTAATAAACAAGAAATTCTCTCCGAAGATTTGTGCGCCTTAGCAACACTCCGCACCGGGAAACCCGTGCAATGGGAGTTTACGCGAGAAGAGGAATTTACTGCAACTAATAGCCGCCATGCGATGAAAATTCGCTTGAAAACTGGGATCAAAGCTGATGGTACGCTGGTAGCTCAGGAAATGGAAGCAATTTCTAACACCGGAGCTTATGGAAATCACGCTCAAACTGTGGTTTTTCTCACGGGTTGCTTTCCCCTTGGCTTGTACAATTGCCCGCATCAACGATTTCTCGGTTTAGGCGTTTATACTAACACCATGCCCGCTGGAGCTTTTCGGGGATATGGCGCGACTCAAGGCAACTTTACTGTTGAATCTCAATTAGATGAAATTGCCCAAGCACTCAATTTAGACCCGATTCAATTGCGTCTGAAAAATATTATTTCTCCTGAGCATATCATTAAATTAGGACGCACCGGAAGTAAAGACCATTTCCACTTAATTGGCAGTTATGGCTTACAAGAATGTTTTGAAAAAGCTACCTCAGCCCTTGGTTATGTTCCGGGAATGCAACCCGTATTAGATGGACATTTGCGGCGAGGTTTTGGATTTGCCGCTTCAATGCAAGGAAGCGGTTTGGCGAAAATTCATAGTGCTGGAGTCAGGTTATCGCTAACAGCTTCCGGTAAGTATGAACTAAGAACTGGTTCAGTTGATGTTGGTACTGGTTCAGATACTACTTTGCGGCAAATTGCGGCTGATATTCTTGGGGTAGAAGTTGCTGATATTGACCTGATTGCAGGTGATACCCACCGCACTCCGTATGATTCTGGCTCTTATGCTTCGGCTACTGTTTATATATCAGGACAAGCTGTGAAAAAAGCCGCGCAAATAATGCGATCGCGTCTTTTGGAATTAGCAGCCCAACTCTTGCCTAATCAACCCGAAGAAACCATTTTTACAGATAAAACTGTCTTACAACAACTAGCAGCAGCCGCTCAAGAACAACAGGTATTTCTATCAGTAGAGGTAGAACATTCAGCAGATGAATCTTCCCTAAGTTTTGCAGTTCTGGGTGTGGAAGTAGAAGTTGATATTGAGACAGGGAAAATCAAAGTTTTACGATGCGTTCAAGCCCTTGATATCGGCAAAGCAATTAATCCTAGAATTTGTCACGGACAAGCCACTGGCGGAATTGTGATGGGATTAGGATATGCTCTTGCGGAAGAACTCATAATCAACGAACAAGGGCGAATTCTTAATTCTTGGATGCGTACTTATCGCATCCCTTCTGCCAAAGATGTACCGCCGATGGAAATCATTTTAATCGAGAAAGCTGACCCCCACGGCCCGTTTGGAGCAAAAGGCATCGGAGAGATTGGAACCAATTGTACGGCACCTGCGATCGCTAATGCTGTCGCCCATGCCACAGGCATCAGATTAACTCAACTTCCCATGACACCAGAACGAGTCTGGAAAGCATTAAATCAGTAATTTGTATTAATTTGTAGGTTAGGGCTTGGTACTCCTTGGAACTCACCTTACATCGGTTTAAGCAATCGTAAGTTATTTGGTTGAAAAATAGTGAAACTCAACAAATATTTTAAAGTAAGTTTTATTCTACGCCACAACTATTTAAACATCCGAAAGGTATGCTTTATTTTTATCACCAACTAGCGCAAGCTTTGCAACAAAGCCCAGTAGTTATTGCCACACTAACCAGCATCAAAGGTTCTGTTCCAAGAGAAGTGGGAGCAAAAATGATTGTTTTCCCCAACGGACAAATTATTGGGACAATTGGCGGCGGTGCAGGGGAAGCTAAAGTCATAAAACAAGCCTTAAAGGTGCTAGAAACGGGTGAAAAACAATTGGTAGCAATTGACTTATCTGGCGCACCGCATCGGGAAACTCAAGGAGTTTGTGGTGGAATAATGCAGGTATGGCTAGAACGTTGGTCAGGAACATCTACTATTACACTGGTAAACAAGATTATCAAAGTGCTGAAATCCGGCAATTCTGGAGCGCTGGTCACCCCGTTTGATGTTGCGAAATTTCCTTATCTAATTCACCCATATTCAGTAACAGCCGCAGAGTTAGAAGTTAGTGAAACTGTCTTCATTGAGCCTTTACTTTATCCACCAACTCTATTAATTATTGGCGCTGGTCACGTTGCCTTGCCGCTGGCGAAAATTGCACATTTAGTAGGGTTCCAAATCGTTGTTCAGGACGATAGAGCGGAATTTGCCTGTGTGGAAAGATTCCCCCAAGCAACAGCGATTCTGGCTCAGCCTATAGGCGAGGCAATATTAAATTTACCTCAGACTTCGCAATTGTATGCAGCGCTAGTTACAAGAGGATATGCACAGGATTTGGCAGCACTGCGAATTCTATTGCAGCGACAGGTAAAATATATTGGAATGATTGGGAGTGAAAGGCGTGTTAGAACTGTTTATAAATTGTTGCAAAATGAAGGAATTTCGCTGAAATTGCTACACAAAGTTTACGCTCCTATTGGTTTGGATATTGGCGCTTTAACTCCAGAGGAAATAGCTGTTAGCATTTGTGCGGAATTAATCAAAGTTCGTCGGGGCGGAAGTGGGTTATCTTTCTCTGAGATAATGGGAGCTGCTTCAGCAGAAAACTCTCCTTTAATTCAAAAGTGTTTCTAAATTGGTAATTGATAACTAGTGATTAACAACTTTGCTATAGTTTTGGCAGCAGGCGCGTCTACCCGGATGAACTCTTGCAAAACTTCTTTAATGTGGCGCGATCGCAAAAATTTGTTATCTTATCAAGTAGAAGAATTTCTGCTTGCAGGTATTACACCTATAGTAGTTCTTGGCCCTCACAATTGGGAGCGACGTGCAGATTGCTTGCCGGGAAGTATAGCCGTTATTAATAACCAGCCCAGTGATGGGAAAACCAGTTCTATATTAATAGGTTTAAAGCATCTACCTAGAGACTTTCATACTTTAGCTATTTCAGCATTAGACCAACCTCGATCTGCGTGGATTTACCAAAAATTACTACAAGCAAGCGAATCTTCTGATGCACCTATTACTGCACCCATTTATCAAGGTAGAATGGGTCATCCTTTGTTTTTCTCGCCCAAAGTTCTGCCTAACCTAGAAAATTTGCGCGAAGAAAGTTTTGGTTTGCGGCAAGTAGTTCAAGATTTCCATCCCAATATTCAGCAATTGAAATTTGACACAAGTGATGTTTTGATGGATTTAAATACGCAGGAAAGTTATCAAGCTGAATTTCTCAAACTACCATCTATACCCACCCTCAATTATTCCTAAAATTCTCTTTTCTCTCTTGCTCAGCGTCCTCAGCGGTTCGTTAATAGTCACCAATTAAATCAGATTGCCATATAACAACGTGTTAATAAAAAAGTACAGTTATTTTTAGTCTGAGTTTGGAAAAAATATAGAAGACCTGTCTCTTATTAAGGCTGCTGAAAGATGTTATATAACTTACATTTAGCGCTATTATCAACAATCGGAGGCAGAGCCTCCAAAACTTCTTTACCAGACTGAGCCAGAATACGAGAAAATTGAATAAAGGGAGTTTCTATATGACATTTATTTCCCCGCTGGCGGTGAATAGCGATCGCCTCAACCGCAGCATCGCCAACCTCGCAGAAATTGGCAAACTCCCTAACAGCGGCGTGCGCCGTCTTGCTTACTCTCAGGAAGATTTACAAGCGCGTCAGCTGATGCAAGGCTGGATGATTGAGGCAGGTATGACAGTTCGCATAGATGCCGCTGGTAACATCATTGGCACTTATCCGGGTCAGCAGCAAGCACCAGCATTAGCTACAGGTTCCCACATTGATACAGTACCCTCTGGCGGACGCTACGACGGCGTTTTGGGGGTGTTGGCGGGAATTGAAGCTGTGCGACTATTGCACGAAAACCGTATCGCACTAACTCATCCGGTGGAAGTAATTGTATTTGCGGACGAAGAAGGCACAATGATAGGTGCTAAGGCGATGTCGGGTAGTGTTGTAAAAGACCCAGAATATTATAGTCGCCGCGATCGCGCCTCAATTCAAACTTGTTTACAACTCATTGGTGGAAATTGGGATAAAATTGCCACAGCAAAACGCACTCGCTCTGATATCGCTGCCTACGTCGAATTACACGTCGAACAGGGAGGAGTGCTGGAGAGTTTGGGTAGGGAAATAGGTGTTGTCGAAGGCATTGTTAGCCAGCATCGGTATAAAATTACCATCACAGGTTGCCCAAATCACGCTGGAACTACCCCAATGCACCAGCGACAGGATGCTTTAGTAGCAGGCGCTCAAGTAATTTTAGCTGTAAATGATCTAGCTAAGAATACTCCCGGTCAACAAGTGGGAACAGTGGGAGCCTTGAATGTCTTTCCCAATGCTGCCAATATTGTACCGGGACGAGTTGAGATGACGGTAGATATCCGCGACTTATCTCAAACTCATGTTGAGGGAATAGCAGCGCAGTTGGAAGAAAGATTGAAAGCGATCGCTAGTGCAACGAAAACTGAGATGGCGATCGCCCCGATTTTACAAACTATACCAACTCTCGCAACACCACAGATTCAACAGGCAATTGTTCAAGCTTGCTTCTCATTGAAACTTACCCATTGTACAATGCCTAGCCGTGCCAGTCACGATGCACAAGAAATAGGACATTTCACCGATATGGGCATGATTTTTGTCCCCAGCAAAGCAGGTATCAGTCACGCAGAAAATGAATATACCTCGCCAGAACAATGTACTCAAGGCGCAAATGTGCTGTTACAAACTTTGTTACATCTAGACCAAATTTACACAGCGCGATCGCGCTTTCCAAGCTAGAGGTAACTCAAAAAACTACGATGAGGAACTTTTATTCTTGGGGACTCAGGGGAGTTTCGGGGATGTATTCTTGCACCAAAACGTAAGGCGACACGATCAGCGCGTTGAATCGCTTTTTGTGGTTGACGTTCCAATCTTGCTTCTCTTCTGGGGAAGGCTTGTAAATTAGCTGTTCGACAATCCAATGCTGCACCGAGGAAACATCATCAGACGCGATCGCTACCCCCACATCCAGCAAATCCAAACCTTTATCCACAACAACCACAGCATCGCGTTCAGCATGAGGCATCAGCCAATTCCACTCGGCCTCATCCAGCAACTCTGCTAGTTCTGCTCTTAAATCCGACATTTTTTTATCCTCTTTTATTTTAGTTTACTAGGCTGTAGCTAATAGCATCAACCCTACCTTAAAGGTATTTTACCCAATAGATGAAAATTTAAAATACGCTGGTACTTTATCTATACTTCGGCTTTCATTTCGTCAATCTCAAACAAGCTTACTATTACCCCAGTAATAGGAATCGAAATAAATATACCCAATAATCCTGCTACTCTTGCACCTACTAACAAGGCAAAAAATACCACTACTGGATTAATATTGAGCGAATTTTGCATAATCCGAGGGGAGATCAAGTTATCTTGTAGCTGCTGAAGTACAATACACGCTGCTACTACTTGAATTGCTAACCAAACATTTTGAGATAGCAAAATAATAAAAACTATCCCCACTCCTAAAGTCGCTCCAATCCCAGGAATCAAGTCAAATAATCCTGTAATTATTGCTAAAAGCAATGCAAAAGGTACGTTTAAAACTAAAAATACAATAAAACTAGAAGTAGTCAGAAACAAACTTAACAATAATTGTCCTCTAAAAAAGCCTAAAAACTTCCGTTTTATTACAAGTGTAACTCTGTTTTGTAGGTGATTGGGAACAAATTTAATTAGTAAATTCCAAAGTCTGTCCCCATCTAAAAGCATGAAAAAAGAAACAACCGCAATTAATATCAAGTTCAGAAAGTTTGCAAAAAATATTTGAATTGTTGCCAGACTGTAACCAAGCCCTATTCCAAGCCCAGCGAGTAACTGCTCTCTAAACTGCTCTTCGATAAGATTTAAGTTTACTTGTATATTTCGTTGTCGAAGGTAGTTTTCTAATCGCTCTAGTAGCGGCAACATAGAATTGAAAAACGTAGTCAAACTTTCAATTAATTGTTGCCCTTGGGATACAACTGAGATCCCCACTGTAACCGTCAGACCAACGATCAAAGTCATGCCGAAAATAAAAACTACAGTTACAGCTACGCCGTGAGGCACAAAACGATGTAGCGATCGCACCGGATAGCTCAACAAAAAAGCTACAATTGCTGCAAACGTAAAAATGACAATAACCGTCTCAAAATATTCTAAAATTTCTACCGCAGCCCAGCCACAGGCAAACAATAGCAGAAATCTCACTAAAGCCGAGTTGTTGAGTCGTTCCCACAAACTTTTGCCTAATGGTTCGCTCATCTTTTCAGCGCCCTAAGTCGTGCAGGGCATGAATCGCCGCCGCACATTTTTGAGTTATTTCCTGCAACTCGTCCCTATCTGTCGAACTAGGAGCATCAATTACCTGACCAATCCGCACCGTCACAGGCACCGGACGCGGTACAGGCGAACCTTTCCTAAAAATCGCCTCCGTACCCCACAAACTAACTGGAAGTAGCGGGGCTTTCGCCTTAGCCGCAATCAGCGCCGCCCCAAGTTTGGGGTCTGTAATCCGGGCATCTAGTGTCCGCGTCCCTTGCAAAAATAGACCAACAGCCCATCCTTCCTCCAGCAGAGACAGCGCCGAACGAATCGCACTCCGGTCTGCCGAACCACGCTTCACCGGATAAGCACCGTATAACTGAATTGCCTGCTTCAAAACCGGAACCTTAAACAGTTCCTCCTTCGCCATATATGCCACAGGTCGCCGCACACAGCAGGACAAAATCGGCGGGTCAAAGTCACTAGCATGATTGCTCACCACCACCAATGGCCCCGTAGCAGGCACCTGTTCCGACCCATAGATGCGCCCCCGCAGGTATCCGTGCAGCACAGGACTTACCACCGACCATTTGAAGACATGATACAGAACTAAACTCGAAACAGGTTCGCGATCTTTGCCCATAGAGGGTAGGGGTGATAAGGATTTTTTCTCGTTCCCAGGCACTGCATTGGAATGCCTTCTGTATTAGCGAAGCTTCGCTAACACACAATTAGTTGTTGCATCACACGAGGCAGAGCCTCTTTGAGAGTCGTTCCCAGTCTCCGACTGGAAGTAAGTTTATTTTGCTGTTGGTAATTCGGCAACGTTACCAACATTCTGCAAAATGACATCGGGACAGGTGCGCTTAATCAGACCAGTCAAAACTTTGCCGGGGCCAATTTCCACTACCCGCGAAATCCCTTCTAATGGCAATTGTAGGGAAATTTCTCGCCACCGCACCGATCCTGTCATTTGCCGAATCAGGCGATCCTTCAAAACATCCGCCTCTACAGCAGGAATGGGTTCCACATTCGACAGCACAGGCACTTGGGCCGAGTTAAATGGTACAGACTCCAAAACTTGCTGGAACTCAGCAGCAGCTTGAACCATTAACGGGGAGTGAAAAGCACCAGACACATTCAAGCGGACAATACGCTTGGCTTTTACTTGAGATAGTAGTGCCTCTGTTGCTTCTACTGTTCCAGAAATGACAACTTGAGCAGAACTGTTGTCATTAGCCATTACAACGTCGGGAGTTTCCTGAATTAGTTGTTCCAGCTTGGTGCGGTCAAACCCAATCAAGGCAGCCATCATCCCTTCAAAGGCATTATCCATCAATTCAGCGCGGCGCTTGACCAAGTTTAAACCAGCTTCAAAGTCAAACACACCAGCAACGTAGAGAGCAACGTATTCTCCCAAACTGTGACCAGCAACCAAGTCGGGTTGGTGTCCTGAAGAGCGCATCATATCCGCCAAAATACTTTCTACCACGTACAAACAAGGCTGAGTGTAGAAAGTACGCGATACCTTATCTTCCTGGCTTTGACAAATTTCCGGAACAGACCAGCCTAAAATTTGCTCTGCTTGCTCAAATTTAGCCTTAGCATCTGGCAAGTCTAATAAATCCGTTCCCATTCCAATTGCTTGCGAACCCTGTCCCGGAAATACCCATGCGGTTTTTGTCATTGTCAGTTGTCAGTTGTTAGTTGAAAAAAGTTAGGAGGCGAGGAGTTAGAAGTTATTAATTAAAAATTCATAACATTCCCAATCCAAAATCAAGAGCATCCAAAATCGAATTATCTTCCCCATTGGAAAATCGCCGCGCCCCAAGTTAGCCCAGCCCCAAAACCAGAAGTAGCAATTACATCACCCTGTTTAATCTTTCCTTCTCGCACTGCTTCATCCAGCGCTAAAGGGATGCTTGCAGCAGAAGTATTGCCGTAGTTGGCAAGATTGCTGATGACTTTATCAGCAGGAATATTCAGCCGTTGGGCGACAGCATCAAGAATGCGTTGATTGGCTTGATGCAAGATCAACCAGTCAATTTGGTCAACGCTCATGTTTGCTCTAAACAGGGCTTTCTCTATCACTTCCGGCACTTTTTGGACGGCAAAGCGGTAAATTTCTTTGCCATTCATCGTGATGGGTTGGTAGGAGCCTTCTTGGACAGTGACATCGGCAACAAGTTCTTTAGGCTGTGGTTTGTATCCTAGGTTCAGAGACTGGTGTTGAGTGCCATCACTCTTGAGTTCAAAACCCAGGAGGCGATCGCTAGTCGAAGCCTGCATTACGACAGCACCCGCACCATCCCCAAATAATACGCAGGTTTTCCGGTCTGACCAATCTACCCAGCGCGAGAGAATATCAGCCCCAATCACTAAGACGTTTTGATATACGCCAGTGCGGATAAATTGCGATGCCGTCGCCAAAGCAAAGACAAACCCAGAGCAAGCGGCTGTTAAATCAAAGGCTACCGCTTTTGTTGCCCCTAACCGAAACTGAATTGATGAGGCACTGCCAAACAAATCGTCAGCAGTTGAGGTTGCCAGAATAATCAAATCCAGGTCAGTTGGAGAAATTCCCGCCATAGCGATCGCATTTTGAGCCGCAACCGTAGCGAGATCGCTTACCGACTCAGTAGCCGCTATCCGCCGCTCACGTATGCCAGTGCGCGATGTTATCCACTCATCGTTCGTTTCCACCAACTCACACAGTTGGTGATTATCCAGGGAAACTGTCGGTATCGCGGAACCGCTCCCTGTAATGGCGACACCGACACCTAATTGCTGTATCATTACACTCCATCAATCGTTGTTTGCTAATGGCTAATGGCTATGGCTAATGGCTAATGAACAATTAGCAATCAGCAATCCTGACCTTAGCTGTTCCCCAATTAGCCATTAACAGACTTCACACTTCTTCCTGACCGCTAACTGCTGATTGCTGACTAATCCGACCTTGAGACTGAATTCGCTCCAGTACCTGATTATCAATAGCTTCTTTCGCCAAGCGAACCGCATTAAAAATCGAGGGAGCTTGGGAGCTACCGTGGCTGATAACGCAAATTCCTGCCACTCCCAGTAATAGGCAACCTCCGTGTTCCGCATGGTCTACGCGCTGCTTAATGCGCTTCAGATTCGGTTTTAGCAAAGCCGTGCCTATCTGTCCGTGCAGTCCTTGAGGCAACTCCTCCTTGAGGATATGCAACACCGCCTCACCAACCGCTTCGGCAAATTTCAACAAAACATTGCCTACAAAACCATCACAAACAATTACATCAAAGCGTCCCGTGAGGACATCTCGACCTTCAGCATTGCCGATAAAGGAAATTTGCGAATTTTCTTGCAGCTTTTGGTGAGTCCGAATTGCCAATTCGTTACCTTTACATTCTTCTTCCCCAATGTTGAGCAGTCCTACCTTGGGTTCATCAACACCCAGCACATACTGGCTATAAATTGACCCCATCAGTGCGAACTGTTCTAAGAACTTAGGACGACAATCGACATTTGCGCCGACATCAAGAATTAGCACCGACTTACTTGCTACCATTGTCGGCAAAACTGCACCAATTGCCGGACGGTCGATGCCCCGCAGTCGTCCCAGTCGCAGCAGTGCGGATGCCATAGCGGCTCCTGAGTGTCCTGCTGAAACCACTGCATCCGCCTGCTTTTGTTTTACCAAATCCATAGCCACGTTAATCGAAGCCTTGGGCTTGCGTTTTAACCCGCTTAGAGGCTCCTCGTGCATTTCAATTGTGCCTTCTGAAGGCACAATTTGAGGAAGATGAGAACTGGTGTGTTGCTTGAGAGTGGCTTCAATCTGATGAGGATCGCCCACCAGCAAAACCTCTACGCCCAATTCTTCCTGTGCTCTAAGCGCCCCTGCAACGATTTCGGCGGGGGCGTGGTCGCCACCCATAGCGTCAATTGCGATCCGTGCGCGAGTCGATCCCATTGATCAAAATGATAGAAACCTTAAAAATTCTACCAGTACCGATGACCGATGAAGAAGGCAATCATGGAAAGGTAAAAAGCAAAAATAAGAGAAACTAGGGGCCAGAGGGCAGGTGTGGGGTAAACTTTTCCCAGTTCCCAATCCCCAAAAATTGGTAAATTCAGGCGGAAGTCGCTTGGGTCGTTCGTCTAATTTTTAGCTTGCACGCTCTTGCAGGCTCTTTGTACTAAGAAAGGAAAGTGAGTAATGCTGGAATTATTTGGCTCTGGATTGGTTACTTTGTGGCTGAATATGGCTGGGTTGAAAACAACTGGAGTCGATACTGCCCAACTAATGGCGTGGCGGGGCGTTCCTTTGTTTGCCCTGAGCAGCGCAACCGATCCCGCAGCTGAAATCGCTATGCGGCAATACTTGAAGGGCTTGTCAGCTAAAGGAGCTGTAACAGCTTCTCAGGGGGTGTGGCTTCAGTCTGGGGCGGTGACGCTGGCAAATCACCAAGGGACTATTCCCATCCCTGCGGCTTCGTTGACTAAGATTGCTACTTCTGTAGCTGCTTTAGAAACTTGGGGGCCAGCTCATCAGTTTGAAACTTTGATCGGTGCCACGGGGCCAATTAAAAATGGGGTGTTGCAGGGAGATTTGGTGATTACTGGTAGTGGCGATCCGTTCTTTGTTTGGGAGGAAGCGATCGCTGTTGGGAATGCCTTAAATAAGCGCGGTATCCGCCAAGTTAACGGCAATTTGGTGATTGTGGGTAATTTCTACATGAATTACCAATCTAACCCCGTCTTGGCTGGTCAAATGCTAAAAGCAGCATTTAACCCCCGCTCTTGGCCCAGAGATGCCCAATATCTCTACAACTTAATGCCGTCAGGAACGCCAAAGCCTCAAATAGCGATCGCTGGTGGTGTGAAAGTGCTAACTCCCCCAAGCCCCGTTAGTCAGGTAAATTTTGGCGGATTCCCGAAACAAATCTTATTGTTGCGCCACCACTCAATGTCTCTGGGTCACATCCTTAAGGAGATGAACATCTACAGCAACAACGAGATGGCAGAGATGCTTTCCAATTCCCTCGGCGGCGCATCAGTTGTAGCCCAGTTGGGAGCTAAATCTGCGGGGGTTCCCCAGCAGGAAATTCAACTTATAAATGGTTCCGGGCTGGGAGTTGAAAATCGCATCTCTCCCCGTGCTGTTTGTGGGATGCTGATGGCAATGGAGCGCTATCTACAACCCCACAATTTAACCGTTGCCGACTTATTCCCCGTAGCGGGACGCGATCGCCGGGGAACGATGGCATATCGCAAACTTCCACCAGGCACAATTATCAAAACTGGCACCCTGCGAGAAGTTAGTGCCTTAGCTGGAGTAGTTCCAACACGCGATCGCGGGCCCGTTTGGTTTGCCATCATCAACAAAGGCGGCAACGTCGATAACTTCCGCACCCAACAAGACATCATCGTGCAAAAGCTTGTCAAGCAGTGGGGAATGGCACCCACCTTACCCGTTGCCCTCGCCCCCAGCCCCGGCACCTCTGATGCCCCCAAGCACCTCGGAGAACCTACCCGTAACGAAATTATCTCCGGTGTCCAGGTGCAATTTTGATTCGCTAATGGCTAATGGCTAATTGTCTGCTCTTCCCAATTAGCCATTAGCCACTAACTAAGGAATAATTTCCGTCACCACTCTGCCGCCGCTGTTAGCACCACCGCCGCCAGTAACGACAACCGTCTGATCCTGTAACCTCCCGGCAGCTTGCGGGCCTGTCAAGTGCAGCGGCGGATTAACTTGTTTATAAGTCACATTACCTACAGCATCAAATTCCTCAGTAGAAATATTCCAACTCACCCGATCGGCTTGAAGTTGGGATTGATTTCGAGTACCAACGCCTCTGACATTTCCACTTAGACGAGCAACTTTTCCCTTCAAATCTACCTGACCCTGATTTCCGGTCAGCGTCACTTGCTGCTGCCGATGGAAAACCTTTAATGGTTCGTTTGACGTTACCATTTCCGTCGTTAAATCCCAGGTGACAGAATTACCAGCTATTTGCATCGGCGGTTCCAAGGAATTTATCTGGACATTCTGCTTCAGCGTTGCCGTCTTTGTGTTCAGGTTTACCTGACCACTGTTGCCGAAAGCTTGGTCTGTCACAGTTTGACCTTTGTAGCGATTAATTTGGAGTGGGCGATCGCCTATAACCATCTTTTGAGGAATCTGCCAAATCAAGTGTTCCGTTCTCACTTGTAATACTGGGTCTTTCGAGGTTCCCACAACCTGACCGATTAATTCCAGTTGCTGCGATCGACTAAAATATCTTCCTTCCTTAGCCGTAGCATCCAGCTGTTTATGAGTTCCTACCAAATTGTCACGAACTATTAACAGGTCTTCCTTGGGTCTCCACTCTAATTGATCTCCCTTCAGCACCGCACCATTACGCGGATCGGTAGCTACAATTTGACCATTGAGAAATACTTTTTTTCCATCCTCCTGAATTTCTCCACTCTTTGCCTTGATCTGCAAAACCAGTTTCCCATCCTGAAACAAATCGCCTGTTGGATTCTGAATGCGGGCAGTTTTCTTATCTTTGGTGTAAACCGCGTTCTTCGCCTGCACTTTCCACAGGGGTCGTCCCTGCTCATCCGCCTGATCTAAAGTTACATCGTTAAATACCAAACTCCCCTCGAAATCTGTCACCGAGGAAGTATCTTTCTGTAACTTTTTTTCTGCACGTTTTTGCGGATTACAACCAACCAATAAAACTGGTAAAAGGCAAAACGCAAAAGGCAAAAGAAATAGTTTTTTACTAACTTGTAAGTTTTTCATTCCTTCTGCCTTTATATCAATTATTTTTTTGTTTTTGAGCTTACCTTTCTTCCTGATCGTCCATAAACCCGATCCCAGAAAGCGGACGGTAAGTGTAGTTTTGTCGGGGCGTTTTTTGGATATCTTCTTTGATACCATCGAGGTCAATGTAACGGTCTGACACATTGATCAAACTGTCACTGGTCATTGAACGCAGACTCACAACCTCGACCCGAACACCCCGATAACTAACAGCATCAACCGCGTAAGCCAGATCGCCATCCCCACTCACGAGAACCGCTGTATCGTAAGACCCCACTAAAGCCATCATATCAACTGCGATTTCCACATCTAGATTGGCTTTCTTAGAGCCATCAGGCAGCTGTACCAAGTCTTTAGCAATGACGCGATACCCATTGCGACGCATCCAAAGCAGAAAGCCTTGTTGCTTTTCATTGGTGCGGTCAACACCAGTGTAGAAAAAAGAGCGCAGCAGCCGAGATCCTGCGGTTAATCGGCACAGCAGCTTCGTGTAGTCAATTTCAATTCCCAGCTGCAACGCTGCATAAAACAGATTTGATCCATCAATAAAAATGGCAACCCGACCCCGATTTTCTAAAACTTGTTCCGGCGTGAATACGGAATCATTACTGGTGAAATTATTCAACATGATTGTTATGCCTCGGTTTTTTATGAAAAAAGTAATTAGCTGTCAGTTGTCATTTGTCATTAGTTAAGCTACAAAAGACAAAAGACAGCAGAAAAAAACTAACAGCTAGTAGCTAAGACGAAACAGCTTGGTGTTGTTCCAGTCTGGCGAAGACTGGTTTAGCTTCCCCCAACTTCTGTCTTGGAGTTAGTGTTCCCCAAGCGCTATGAGTAACGAACGGTTCTGTAACATCTGTTAACGATTTGTTGTTAAAGTCAATTGAAAAGCCTAGCTGTTGGTAGATGTCGTTGCTGATGTTGGGAATAATTGGGGAAAGTAGATAAGCTGCCAGTCTAACAGATTCAAGAACAGCATACAGCACTTGTTCTACTGCCTGCTGTTGTCCCTGCTTGTATAACTTCCAGGGAGCCTGCTCATCAATAAATTTATTACAGGCTCGAATCAAAGTGAAGATGGCTTCACTTGCTTGGCTGAAAGCCAAGGATTCATAAGCTTGAGTAACTTTGTCACCTAGAACAGAGCCAATCGCTTTGAGCTGATTGTCAGAGGGAATGTCTTCTCCTAAGCAATTGGGAACCTCGTTGTTACAATATTTTTTGAACATGTTTAAGGTTCGGTTAAGTAAGTTTCCCAAGTCGTTTGCTAAGTCTGCATTCAGGGTATTGATAAACCGGGTTTCATTAAAATCTCCGTCTTGTCCAAATTCAATCTCCTTGAGAAAGTAGTAACGAATAGCGTCAGCGCTGTAACGGTTTACTAAATCGACCGGATCGACAGTATTACCCAGAGTTTTACTAATCTTCCGCCCGTCTTTGGTGAGAAAGCCATGCCCAAACACCCGGCCGGGTAGAGGCAAACCAGCTGACATTAACATTGCCGGCCAATAAACTGTATGAAACCGCAGAATGTCTTTACCAATCAGGTGCATATTAATCGGCCACCACTTGGATAAAGCATTCTCTAGCGTCGGTTCCATATCAGGATCGAGCAATGCTGTTATATAACCAACCAAGGCATCAAACCAGACATAGATGGTGTGGCTGGTATCGACTGGTACTGGAAAACCCCAGTCTAAATTTACTCGCGAGATAGAGAAATCTTGAAGTCCTTGGCTGACAAAGTTCAAAACTTCGTTGCGGCGGCTTTCTGGCTGGATAAAATCTGGTTGCTTTTGATAAAGTTCTTCCAGCTGGCTTTGGTACTTGGAGAGTCGAAAGAAGTAGTTCTGTTCGTCTCGCCACTCGGCTTCTTTGTTTGGATGCAGAGGGCAACGGTGTCCTTCTAAGAGGTCACGTTCTTCTTTGAATTCCTCGCAAGCAACGCAGTACCAACCTTTTTGTTGACCAAGGTAGATGTCACCTTTCTCCCAGACTCGCTGGAAAAATTCTTTGACTATCGCTTGATGGCGGGAATCTGTAGTGCGGATAAATCGGTCGTACTTGATGTGAAGCTTTTGCCAAAGTGTATTGAAAGTATCAGCAATTTTGTCGCAGTGAGCTTGCGGGGCAAGTCCATTAGTTTCTGCTGTCCGCTGAATTTTCTGTCCATGCTCATCCGTGCCTGTAATCAATAACACAGATTTGCCGCGTAGTCTCTCAAACCGAGCCACGACATCGGCAGCTATGGTTGTATACGCACTACCAATATGGGGTACGTCGTTCACATAATACAGCGGTGTGGTAATAGCAAATGTGCTTTTACTTGTATCGTTAACACTCATAGATATAAAAAACAACTAGATTATTTGCTTTCGATCATATCCAAGGGTACGGTCATTTTGGATTTTTTCGTTACCTTTTCTAGATGTTTTTAAGTAAATTTAGTTAAGTAAGTATAAATTCATACCATTGATAGTTGATGAGTTGCCCAGAATACTTAAACATTGTTGACTGGAAAGTTCTGCCTTAAGAGATTCGTAAACCCCAGGAAAATAAGGTTAATAATTGTATTAAGAAAAGTTAATGAGTTGGCGTTGGGAAAGTAAGGGTTGAGTGCTAAGTGTTGGAAGACGGCAGTGCCGTACCCTGACTGAGCGAGGAAAATGCCTCTAGCCTAAGCACAGCAAGTCTTGCCTGTTAAAGGCGATCGCATCCATCCCTTTTACTATCCGCTAGACTCTTCCTTGCGCCTGTTGATTATTGCTTACATTTAAAGAATGTCTTCAGATAGCCCATTACAAATTTCTCAATTTCTGCTCTCGACTCTCTCGACGCGGATGTATGTATACCATGAGGATCGGGTTCCTCATGACTGTCCTGTACTGGTCGTGAGCAATCACCGCAGTGTTATCGATGCACCCCTACTGATGGGGGCGATCAAACGTCCGATTCGCTTTGCCTGCCATCACTATATGGGGCAAGTGCCTGTGATGCGGGAGATTGTTAATCAGTTGGGGTGTTTTCCTTTAGAAGCCCCTGAACATCGGCAGAAAGGTTTTTTTGAGAAGGCGATTCAACTGTTGCAGCATCGTCAGGTGGTTGGGGTGTTTCCAGAGGGAGCTAAACCGATGGTGCAGGTGACACCGCCTAATAAAATGGGGGATTTCCAACGGGGATTTGCTCATCTGGCAATACGAGCGCCTGTGCAGAATTTAGCCGTTTTGCCAGTGGCGATCGCATCCTTGGAAGAAACCACCAATTCAGCGGTGCCACTGCGTTTGTTAAGTTTCTTTGACCCTTCAGAGCCGCTTTTCGACGGCCCCGGCTGGCACCCGATGGTTATTTATCGTCGGGCTAATGTTTTAATTGGTCGTCCGCGTTGGATTTCTCCCCAAATGCGGGAACAATATCAAGGAAAGCAGGCAAAATCAGTTGTGGCTGATCTGTCTGATTACTGTCATCAGGAAATTGCTGATCTACTGCGTCAGGGTTGTTATTAGTGGAAGAGGGTGGGAGTTGTCCCATAGAATGAGGATAAATACCTACCAGATTGGCTATTCAACAAGCGAGCAATCAGCAACTGATTCTAATTTTTCACAAGTTGTTTTTTAAACGGACGTTAAAAAATGCCAGAAATTAAAAGCCGTCCTTGTTTCCTTACCCCCAGCCGGATGAATCCAGACCACCCACTGTTTGTGTTCCTTCCAGGTATGGATGGTACAGGTCAGCTGCTGCGATCGCAAACGACTGGATTAGAATCAGGCTTTGATATCCGCTGTTTGGCGATCCCCGCCGATGATTTGACCAGCTGGGAAGAACTCACAGAGCAGGTAGTGGCTCTGGTGGAAGCAGAAGTAAAAAAACAACCAAATCGGTCAGTTTACCTGTGCGGCGAGTCATTTGGTGGCTGCTTAGCGATGAAAGTGGCACTGCGATCGCCTAAACTGTTTGACCGGATGATTCTGGTTAACCCAGCTTCTTCTCTTAATCAAAGACCGTGGCTGCGATTGGGATCGCAACTAACTCACTTGGTGCCAGAATTAATTTATCGTTTGGGAGCAGTTTGGCTGTTGCCGTTTTTGGCTCATTTGGAAAGAATTTTACCAAGCGATCGCCAAGCGCTTCTAGATGCCGTCCGGTCAGTACCGCCGAAAACTATTGTTTGGCGAATTTCCTTAGTGAGAGACTTTCACATGGAGGAAAGCAAGCTGCGTAGCCTCGACTTACCTGTACTGGCGATCGCTGGTGGCGCAGACCGCCTGTTGCCTTCTGTAGCTGAGGCTCAACATTTAGCTTCCGTCCTACCCAACGCCAAAATGCTTGTCTTGCCTCGTTGCGGTCACGCCTGCCTTTTGGAAGCAGATGTCAACCTCTACGAAATTATGAAAGCGGAAAATTTCTTAGAAAGTCGGGAAAAAAATCTCGCGAATATTTCATCCTAACTTTCTGAGAATATGTGTTCAATAGCTTGAGAAGTTGAGAAGCGATCGCTTCTCAACCAAAGCAAAAATCAGGCATCAGTCCTTAACGGAAATTATTGGGATTCAGCCGAGGGTTGGATCGTGCGGGTATTCCTCGTCTCAACTGGGTGCCAGTACCGCCGTCAGATGGATCTAAGAAAGGTCGCAGGTTAATATTTTGGGATGGACGATTTCGGGAATTGCCGCCCAGGGAAGACAAACCCAGGTTTAATAAGTCGCTGAGCATCTGAGCATCCCTACCGCCGACAAAAGTATTCACGCCTTGAGTTACCTGTCCGCTGTCGGCGACGCTAATGTTTTGGAAGACGCGATCGCGTGTCTGTTGTGGATCTTGTCCCGGCGGTACTGTCAGCACAATTCGACAATCTGGGTTTTTCTGAGTGGTGATACAAACAACGTTGTAGTTGTTTTCCACAGATGCCTGCATCTCTTGCAAACCATCAGGTCTATAAGATTCTAACCTGCGGCTAATTTCGTTACAGCGTCGCTCTGATGTCCAGCCACCGCCTAAAGGACTGGGAGTTGCCCAAGCATAAGATTGACTTGGTTGGCTCTTGGGATGGTACATCACCGTATACTGACCGCTCATAACCTGACAGGTAAATCGCGACTCGTTGGCAGTTTTGCTATCTGATTCCGCATCCGGTTGGGTTGTGGTAGACTCTTTACTCTCAGGCTTGGTTTCTACCTCAACATCCCCAGGCGATGTCTTCTTTTGGTCTTCTACATCTGGTAGTTGCGCTTGAATCAGAGAACCAGCATTGGCTTCACCGCTACTCAGTAGGATTGTTACGCCAACGGATAAAGCCACACTTTGAAAAACTGAAGACCCAAGCACGAAAGCCAACTTACACAGCCGTGGTGACATATCAACCCTCTTAGGAAGTTTCTTGACTATTGTCAGCATCATTTAAAAAATGAGCTGTTTTCACAAATCTTTATAAATGGACATTTGTAGCGTATACTACGAGGGTGCGACTATAACCTCTATGCCCTGAAAGAAATCCGGGCAAGCGGTAATTGTCTACGGTGTCCCCTAAATACCAATGACGGGAAAAACCGCTCTAAAGTTCCCGCGCAGTCCTTAAATAGAAGATAAAAGGAGAAAAAACCAATGTCGGAGGCACAAAAGCCGCTGACAGTTCCACGCGAATACTTGGAACCGCCAGGAGAGTTCAATCCAACGCTACTCATGTTTTTATCATCCGTAGCGATGCTAGTAGTTTCAAACTTCGGTTACTGGCTGTGGGAGTGGCCTCACTGGTGTTGTTTTACCACTAATACACTTGCCCTGCACATGGCAGGAACGGTGATTCACGATGCCTGCCACAATTCTGCCCATCGTAACCGGGTAGTGAATGCCATCATGGGACATGGCAGTGCGCTGATGTTAGTCTTTGCCTTCCCGGTGTTTACGCGGGTACATTTGCAGCATCATGCTCATGTGAATGACCCGGAAAACGACCCTGATCATTACGTTTCTACGGGAGGGCCCCTGTGGTTAATTCCGGTACGCTTTTTGTACCACGAGATATTTTTCTTTCAACGGCAGCTGTGGCGCAAACATGAACTTTGGGAATGGTTTTTAAGCCGCTTGTTTGTCGGGTCTATTTTCTATATCTCAATTCAGTATCACTTTTTAGGCTACATTCTGAATTTTTGGTTCATACCGGCTGCCGTGGTGGGATTGGCGCTAGGATTGTTTTTTGATTATCTACCGCATCGTCCGCATCAAGAGCGCGATCGCTGGAAAAATGCCAGAGTTTACCCCAATTCAGTTCTCAACGTGCTGATTATGGGGCAGAACTACCATCTAATTCATCATTTGTGGCCTGCTATCCCCTGGTACAACTACCAGAACGCTTATTACGCCACCAAGCCACTGTTAGACGAAAAAGGCTGTCATCAATCCCTAGGACTGCTGCAAGGAAAAGATTTCCGGAGCTTCCTATACGACGTTTTTTTGGGTATCCGCTTTCACAAAAAAAGTGTTAGCTAATGGGGATTGGGGATTGGGAAAAATATTTTCCTATTCACCAATTACCAATTACCAATTACTAACGCCCAATCTGGTCTTAGGGTTTTGGCACCGCGCAGATAGGGATGCTGAATTGGGGGGTGAGAAGCTGGAAGATTGACGTGGATTAAGAACCGGATGCAACGTTCCAGTCCGCCTTCTACGTGCATTTGTTGAACATCTAACAGGGGAACATTGTCCCAGTCAGGACGAGAACGGGCGATCGCTGCGGGAAAGACAGCATCTAAATCACGAGTAACCGAGAACGTAGCACTGATAATCTGATCTGGGTGCAGTTGATTTCCCTTTTCCAATTCATCCAGCAGTTCTGTCACAACTTCTCGCATCGCCTCAACTGTGTTTTCTGAGGCAGTCGTTGCCCCGCGAATCGCTCTAACTCGCCACTCCACGCAAAAGTCCTCCGAATATTAAAATAGTTTTAAGTTTTGAGTTGTTCCAGACGCGATATATCGCGTCTGAGTTTTAATTCACTCAACACTCAACACTCAGCACTAACTATGGTCGATATAGCCACAACGGCTGACCACTGGTAGATAGTTCAAATTCTAACCAGTCTATCCCAGCTGATAGACCAGATACCCCCTGAACTTTACTCGATACCACGCGATTCCAAAAGGGTTTGCGTTCTTCAATAGTGAAACACTTGGTTTTCTCCGGGTCAAGACCCACCAATTCTGTTGCCCAGCGGCGTGCGTCTTCCTCAGTTCCGAGTCTGTCTACGATGCCCAGTTCTAAAGCTTGCGCTCCAGTAAAAATGCGACCATCAGCAAAGCTTTTAACTTTTTCTGTTGCTAATTTTCGCCCCTCAGCAACCGTTTCGACAAACTGCTGATAACTGTTGTCAATCAAATCTTGGAGAATGTTCTTTTCCGGATCTGTGAGTTCCCGGTCAAAAGCCAAAATATCTTTATAGGGGCCGGATTTGATCACCTTGAAAGATACGCCGATTTTTTCTAGCAAACGCTCCAGGTTGTTTCCTCGCAGAATTACACCGATACTGCCAGTAATCGTGCCTGGGTTGGCGACGATATGGTCGGCTCCCATGCCGATGTAGACTCCTCCAGATGCCGAGATATTGCCGAAGCTGGCAACAATCTTGACCTTCTGGCGCAGACGCTTGAGCGCCTCGTAGATTTCTTGCGAATCCCCAACAGTGCCGCCTGGACTATCTATGCGTAGCAGTAAGGCGGGAAAGCGTCGTTCTTCAATGGTTTTCAGAGCTTCCAAAACCCGTTTGCGGGTGGCAGCAGCGATCGCGCCTGTAACTTCAATCCGAGCAATTTGTTTTTGAAATTTGGGCTTAAAAGGCCAGATCATGAGCAGTCAAGCAATGAATCTTGAATAATTGGATGAGCCGAGTTAGGTAAAAGAGCAAATCCTAGAAACAGTAAGCGTTTCCACATAAATGCCGATCCTTTCTCTAGTTTGCACGATCCGCATCTGTTTATGTGGGCTACTGGTGCCTGGGCTTGTTTGTCTATTTCCATTTCTCCTTAACATAGCTGGTGTTTTATAGCAAATATATATTTTTTTGTAATCCTCACAACAATTCATATAAGTTGCTTAACAGAAATACATATTAAGTACAATAAGGGGATTGGGGGCTGGGGACTAGGGACTAGGTAAGACTTTTTCCTCCTCCCCAATCCCCAATCCCCAACCCCCAATCCCCAACCCCCAATTCCCAGCCCTTCTATGCAGCTAAAATTCACAGACTCCAAAATCCCGTTCGCACCGTTGCTACTAATTGCCCCGTTTTTTCTGTGGGGAACAGCTATGGTAGCGATGAAAGGCGTTATCCCAAACACGACACCTTTGTTTATGGCTGGTGTGCGGTTGGTGCCTGCGGGTGTTTTGGTATTGGCAGCAGGCTTTTTGATGGGGAAACCTCAACCAAAAGGTATTAGTGCATGGCTATGGATTAGCTTGTTTGCCCTGGTTGATGGCGCTTTGTTTCAGGGATTTTTGGCGCTGGGATTAGTGAGAACTGGTGCGGGATTGGGATCGGTAATGATTGACTCTCAACCGCTGGCAGTAGCTTTGCTGTCGTGCTGGTTGTTTGGTGAAACCATTGGTTTGTGGGGTTGGCTGGGATTATTAGTGGGAGTGCTGGGTATTAGTTTGATTGGGTTGCCCCAAGAGTGGATTTTCAATCTTTCACACCCAAACGCGATCGCCCAATCGATGGTAGAGACGCTAAATTTAGCGTCTTTGGTGGATCTATTTGAAAATGGGCAGTGGCTAATGCTGTTGGCGGCGCTGTCTATGGCTGTGGGAACGGTGACAATTAGGAAGGTGTGCCAATATGCCGATCCGGTGATGGCAACAGGATGGCACATGATTTTGGGCGGGTTGCCTTTATTTGCGCTGTCTGCTATTGGAGAAACCCAGCATTGGGTGCATTTAGATAGTTTGGGCTGGCTGGCGTTGAGCTATTCGACAGTATTTGGCAGCGCGATCGCTTACGGTTTATTCTTTTACTTTGCCTCTAGTGGCAGTCTTACTAGCCTCAGTTCTCTAACTTTTCTGACACCAGTGTTTGCCCTACTCTTTGGCAACCTGCTGTTGTCGGAAGTTCTGACTCCCCTCCAGTGGGCAGGAGTCAGTCTTACTTTGGTGAGTATATATCTAATTAATCAGCGGGAGACGCTAGCCCAAAAGTGGAGCGATCGCAGCTTCTGGGCTTCCTCTTCGCCATCCACATCTGTTGAGGCTATTGTCTCCGGTGAGGAAACTACCTCTGAGGAGCAAATTCCCCTGTTAGGTGCCGCAGAACAACGCCCCTATGCGTCGCTGCCGATAAAATTGAAAGAATCTGAAGCCGAGATGTGGCAAAATCGGTAGGAATGAAGATGATCGCTCCCAAGCACAAGTTAATATGTGAGAGCAAATTAATAGTTTTTGCTATGATCGGCGCATCATTTTCAATTCCACCAAACGAGCTTTTTCCCAAATATTGTGGGTAAAAAGGTTACTAACTGTATAGAAATTATAATTTCATGCTGGCACTGGAAGCTAAAGAAAAAACTCTTAGCAAAGGATCTTGTCGGGTTTTGATCGCTTAGACAGGTTTCCCCAAAATGATACTCTATCGCTCAACGTTGCTTCTAGTCACATCTGTCACCTGTTTGGGTTTTATCCCCATTTCAGGCAAAAACTTTTCAGGTGTTGAGCAAGCGATCGCCACTTTACCAACCCGTTCGCAATCCCTAGAATTAGCTCAGCTAAGTTCTCCAAACGCCGCAGACGCGGAACCTGTCCTCACAGTTGGCTCTCAAGGCTTGGAAGTAGCCGAATTACAAAAGGCACTCAAGCGTTTGGGACACTACGACGGGGCAGTTGATGGCGTGTATGGGCGAACTACAGCGGTTGCCGTTTCCAAATTTCAAGCATCTGCCGGGTTAGCGGCTGACGGCATTGCTGGCTCAACAACTAGGGAGAATATCAAGACATCTCTAGCTGCACAGCCCAAACCATCCCCTATACAAAAACCGAAAGCGGCAAAACCTCGCCCTAATCCGCTGTTGTGGGCGCTGGGCTTGATTTTAGCGGCTGCTGGGGTAGGATTGACAGTATACTTCTTTTTGTCATGGTTGAGAAAAGCTACCAGGGACGAGGAGGAGCCAGAAGCCTCATCTGATGAACTATCCGATGAAATCAATTATCTAGACTTGGAAGATGCCAGTAATAATGGCATGGATACCCACATTCAACCGCTAGAAAACGACAGCAAAAACGGCTTCCATTCCCCTGTTTTAACCGTTTTAGATAAACGTAATTCAGACGAGGAAATAACTCCCCAGCCGCCTAAAGAAACAACACCGCCAATCAGGGAAACTACTCGCCTGGCTAAAATCGACATTGTTGAGGAATTAGTCAAAGATTTACAGGGAAACGATCTGGCAAAGCGACGCAAAGCAATCTGGGAACTGGCGCAACGGGGAGACTCTAGGGCAGTACAGCCATTAGTGGATCTGTTGATGGATTCAGATTCCCAGCAACGCGGCTTAATATTGGAGGCTCTATCGCAAATTGGCACGCGCACTCTCAAACCTATGAATCGGGCGTTGGCAATTTCGTTGCAAGATGAAAGCCCGGAAGTGCGGAAAAATGCGATTCGCGATTTGACGAGAATCTATGACACGATTTCCCAAGTTAGCCAGCTATTACGCCTTGCTGCTGAGGATCAAAATCCCGATGTTCAGGAAACAGCGCGGTGGGCTATGGGTCAGTTAAATCGGATTCGCACTATCCCTGGTGCTGATAATAAGGCAGCTTTGCCTAATTCCCCTGAAGACAAATCAGACGAGCGATCGCAATAAAGTTTTGATTGAATTAAAATAACTCAGAACTCAACCCAAAACACATTCAAAGCTCTTTGAAACTGTTATTGCTCTCAACCCCAGTTGGCGCTCTTGGCACAGGGCTAGGGGGAGGTGTCGAACTAACGCTGCTTAACGTTGCCCAAGAGATGATCCGCCGGGGTCATAGTCTAAAAATTGTCGCTCCCCAAGGATCTGTCTTGGGGGAGATTCCCATTGTCGAGATTTCTGGAGAACTCCAAACAACGGCTCAGAGTCAGGGACGCAGTACGCCGATTGTCATGCCGGAAAATTCGGTATTAGGCAGTATGTGCGACTATGCGCGGCAAGTGCAGGCTGATTACGATCTGATTTTCAACATTGCCTACGATTGGTTGCCGTTTTACCTGACACCATTTTTTGAGTGCGCGATCGCTCATTTCATCAGTATGGGTTCCCTCTCCGAGGCAATGGATCAAATCGCCGCAAAGGTTGCCGTCGAGTTTCCCGGTACTATTGGTGTCTACACTCGCACCCAGGCAGAAACGTTTCCTTTTGCCCAGGAGTGTCGGATTCTAGGTGGTGGACTAGATCTATCCCTGTATGATTTTGCCAAAGAACCCTCACCCGCCTTAGCTTGGCTGGGTCGAATCGCTCCCGAAAAAGGTTTGGAGGATGCTGTCGCCGCTGCGAATATAACTGGCATCCCCCTAAAAATATTGGGAAAAATGCAGGATGAGGCATACTGGCAGCAGATTTGTCAAGAATATCCAGATGCTCCTGTGGAATATGTGGGATTTTTCCCCACAGCCCAAATGCAGGAAGAATTAGGCAAATGTCGGGCGCTGTTGATGACACCTCGCTGGGTGGAAGCGTTTGGCAATGTGGTAATTGAGGCGTTGGCTTGTGGGGTGCCAGTAATTTCCTACAGTCGAGGTGGCCCTACTGAAATTATCCAAGATGGGAAAACGGGCTTTTTGGTGGAACCGGATAGCGTGGAAGGTTTAGTAGAGGCAATTGGACGATTGGATCAAATTGACCGCCTAGCTTGTCGCCAACAAGCCGAAGCGAAGTATTCGTTGGAGGCTTTGGGCGATCGCTTCTTAAACTGGTTTCAAGACATCATAGAGACATCTATGAATTGCTGAGATGGTGTACCGCTGATCAGCCGCGATCGCAGAATTCAACTTTCAGATGTAGATACTATTTGGTGAGAGCGATCGCGTTTTCTGCGTACATCAAATGCGTAGGATGCGTTAAGCGATTTCTCGTAACGCACCCCAAAAAATTAAAATGAACGATTTTGCATTACGCACTCACAGGAGTTTTTACCTCTTGTGGGAGTTTTTGCACTTTTGCCTCCTCTGCCATAAAATCAGCCAACTGAGCTTCAATCTGCTCTTTGACAATCTGGCGATACTCCACAAAATGCTCGATTTGAGCGCACACAGCTAAATAGCTGCTGATTCCGCCCTTATTGTGCCGATACATACTAAGCAGGTTGCGCCAGAACTTTAAGCGAGTTTTTCGGACAACACCTTGTCGCCAACAAATTGTTAGAAACGCCCGAATTACTACCCAATCTAGTTTCTTTTTGGGACGTTTTCCCTTATTAGGATAAGTTGCTTCTCCTAAAATGCGGAAGTGACGGTAAGTACGGTCTAGAAAACGCTCTGGATCGTAAAGTGTCCAAAAGGCGTTGATATATTCGCGGGCAATTTCTTCTAGGGGACGAGTAGGGACATAGTTCATCAATGTTGTTTGATTGATGTTTGCTGATTCTCCTCGCAGTCGTCCTTCTTTCTTTAGCCGATGCCAGAGGGCGGTATCGGGTAAAGCTTGCAGCATACTAAATATAGCTGTGGGAATTGAGGTTTTCTCGACAAATTGGACAATGCGATCGCCTGCTCCCGGTTTCTCCCCATCAAAGCCAATAATAAACCCTGCCATCACCCGCAGCCCCGAACGCGCGATCGCCTCAACAGAATCGCTCAAAGAATCTCGTGTATTTTGAAACTTCTGCGTTAGCGCTAAACTGTCCTCGTCTGGTGTTTCTATCCCTAAAAACACCGCCCCGAAATTACACTGAACCATCATATCCATTAGTTCTTGATCTTTTGCCAAATCAACTGATGCTTCTGTGGCAAAAGAGAAAGGATACTGATGTTCAACCATCCAAGGTTGCAACTCTTTTAGGAACAACTTGACATTCCGCTTATTCCCAATAAAGTTGTCATCCACCATAAAAATGCTGCGTCGCCAACCCAACTCATAAAGGCGTTCTAATTCAGCTATTAATTGGGCTGGGGCTTTTGTCCGGGGTTTGCGTCCGTAGAGAACAATAATGTCGCAGAATTCGCACTGAAAAGGACACCCGCGAGAAAACTGGACTGACATCTCAGAATAAGCGTCAAACTCCAGTAAATCGAAGCGGGGAATAGGCGTAATGGTGACATCCGGTCTTTCTCCCCCAGACCGTAAAATACCACCAGTGTCGCCCCGTTGAACTGCCTCCACAAACATTGGCAGAGTGATTTCCCCTTCATCCAAAATTAGGAAATCTGCACCAGCCGCTTCTGCTTCTTTGGGTAAAGCTGTTGGATAAGGGCCGCCTACTGCAACAGCTTTACCGCGTCTTTTTGCTTCTTGAATTTGGTCAATAAAATCTTCCTGCTGGACAATCATTGCTGAGAGAATCACCAAATCTGCCCATTCCCACTCAGCTTCAGTTACCTGGCGGATATTTCTATCTACTAGCTTAAACTCCCACTCTTGGGGGAGAATTGCTGCTACAGTTACTAAACCTAAAGGCGGTAGCATAGCTTTGCGATTTAGCAAAGCTAAGGTTTTTTCAAAAGACCAAAAACTTTTGGGAAATAGCGGATATAAAAGTAAAACTCGCATGAAATCTCAATCCTCACTTTCTTTAAAGTCATTATTCATTAGTCATTAGTTCTTAGTTTTTGGTAGGGACACGGCGGCCCGTGTCCCTATAACTAATGGCTACTAACTAATGACTCTTCTTGCTTACTTTTCACCTCAGAAACTTCAGTTTTCTGTTTTGGCTGGGGTGCTAGATATTCAACTAATTGAGCCTCAATTTCGTCGCGAACAATTTGCCGATACTCCATGAAATGCTCATTGTGGGCGCAGAGGGTGAGGTAATGTTCCCATACTGCCGGGTTGTTCTTAATGATGCTAAACAAATGATGCCAGAATTTCCAGCGAGTCTCGCGTTTGAAGCCCTGACGCCAGATTACAATCGAAAGTGCCTTCAAATCTATCAGGCTGGGCATTTTGAAGGGGGCTTTTACTTTTGGTGCGCCTAACATTAGGAAACAGCGATAGATGCGATCCAGATAGCGAGTGGGTTCATACAAATCACTAAATGCCTCGACATATTCTCTGGCGATGTCTTCTACAGGGCGCGTCGGGATAAAATTCATCAAAGTGGTCTGGTTGAGGTTGCCTTCTTTGCCCACCAGTCGCCCTTCTTTCTCTAGTCGGTGCCACAACGCTGTATTGGGGAGAGCTTGCAACATTCCAAAAGTTGTGGTAGGGATAGCAGTCAATTCGGCAAATCGAACAATGCGATCGCCTGCGCCTTTTTTCTCGCCATCAAAGCCAATAATAAACCCAGCCATCGGTCGCAATCCGGCGCGTGTAATCATTTCCACAGCTTCAGCTAGGGAACTGCGCGTATTTTGGAATTTCTTCGTCATCGACAGACTTTCCTCATCCGGCGTTTCAATTCCCAGAAACACAGCATCAAAATAACACTCAACCATCAGCTCTATCAATTCGGGATCTTGCGCCAAATCGATAGAAGCTTCCGTATTAAATTTGAAAGGATATTTGTGTTCAGCTTGCCAGACTTTCAACTCCTTGAGAAATAACTTGACATTGCGCTTATTCCCAATGAAGTTGTCATCCACCATAAACACACCGCGCCGCCATCCCAGTTGGTAGAGGTACTCCAACTCCGCCAAAAGTTGCGCTGGGGTTTTAGTGCGGGGTTTGCGACCGTATAGCACAATGATGTCGCAAAATTCGCACTGGAAGGGACAACCTCGCGAAAACTGCACCGACATCGAATCGTAAGCATCAAATTCTAGCAAATCAAAGCGGGGAACTGGAGTTGTCGTGACATCTGGTTTTTCCCCATTGATGGCGCGGAAAATGCCCGATTTTTCGCCGCGCTCAATTGCTTCGACAAACATCGGCAGCGTAATTTCCCCTTCATCTAAAATCAGGAAATCTATACCCGCCTCTTGGACTTCTTCTGGTACAGAAGTTGGATAAGGGCCACCACAGGCAACCAGTTTACCGCGCCGCTTCGCTTCCCGGATTTGGTCAAGTAAATCTGGCTTTTGGACAATCATGGCGGAGAGAATTACCACATCTGCCCATTCCCACTCTGCGTCTGTCACAGGGCGAATATTTCGGTCTACCAGTTTAAATTCCCACTCTTGAGGTAAGATTGCCGCCACGGTCACTAAACCCAACGGCGGTAGCAAAACCTTACGGTTGACTAATTCCAGAATTTTCTCGTAAGACCAAAATGTTTTAGGAAAAAGAGGATAAACTAATAAAACTCTCATTGAATCTAAACCCTCACACTCTTGTATTTTTTTAGCTATTAGCTAATTCATAGCATAAGAGTTTAGCTGAATCCGGCTAATCTGGTTAATATAATTGTTTTTTTAACGCTCCTGGCAGCAAAGGTACGCCGGAAGGAACACAAAGGGTAGGTTATAGGTTTTTAATCTAATCCTTGTTTTTGTTCGCTAGTTACTAGCCGCCTTTGCGTAAGGGTTGCGGGGCGACAGCACTACCTTTGCCTTAAAAAACCCTTCTTGAGTGTCTACTCGCCTTTAATTGCGGGTGGTTTTCTCTCGACTCCGCTAATTTTCAGCACGTCGGTGAAGGTGGCGCAGTAATTCGGCAGACCAAAGGTAGTCGGATTTACGGGATCTTGGTAGGTGAAATTACGGTAGCGCAAGCAAAATCGATCCCAAGGTGCCATCTGAATGCGGAACAAGACAATCAATAAATCGGCAAGTGAGAGAGTCAAAGGCACGCGGAAATAAATCTTTTTATCCAGATAGGCGCAGACTTCCTCTACGGCTTGATTTGCCGTCAGCGCTTCCTGTCCCAAAACTAACTGTCGTGGTTCTCCAGGTTTTGGGGGATTGTCGATGAGGTGTTGCACCACAGTTGCAATATCCCGCGCATGGATAAAGTGGAAGCTGCCATCGGCTTTGAAAAAGCGAATCATGTCTATCCACTTTGCTACTCCTGGTAAACCGGAGGAAAGGTGGGAGTAAGGTTTGTTGGTATCTCCTCCCAGTACCAGGGTGGGAAACAGGGTGGTGATGCGGGGTGCGATCGCTAGTTTCGATAACCGCTGCAAGCAGTCATACTTAGAACGGATATAGTCTGTCCCCAGTTGTGACGCTTCCTTGAGTGGTTTGTTGGAACGGTCGAGGACGCTAGCGGTGGAAAAGTAAATTACTTGTTTGCACACTGCTGGGTCAAGCAGGTTCAACAACCGGATGGTTTTGATAACGTTAACATCAAACACCTCTTGCGACCCGCCCCAAGCGGTAGCTGCCAAAACTGCAACATCCATTGTCTTGAGCAAATCGCCTATTCGCTCAACTTCTCGCAGGTCATAATGCAGGATGGTAACGCCCGGTCTTGCTTCGTAGTCAATTCCCAGTTTATTTGGGTTTCTGACCAGCAGATACAGCTCGTGTTCTGTGTTTTGAATCAGGCTTTCGCTAATGTAGTGACCAATGCAGCCACTCGCACCAGTCACCAAAATCCGCTTCGGGGTCATAAGGAGTTAGTCATTAGTAAGTTGCTAAGAGCTAAGAGCTAATCGTGAAGCTATTAGCTCTTAGCTATTAGCTCTTAGCTGATTTGGCAGTTTCAAAGAAGAATGCCACGTTTTCTTCGGGGGTGCTGGGTAAAACTCCGTGACCGAGGTTCATGATATGACCTTTTTTCCCGGCTTTGCGAATCGTGTCTAAAATGCGATCGCGTATGAACTCTTTCGAGCCAAATAAGGCGCACGGGTCCATATTTCCCTGCACTCCCATATCTGAGCCAAGTCTTGCCCTTGCTTGAGCCATATCCACCGTCCAGTCTACGCTGACGATATCTACGCCGGATTGTGCCATGCGCTCGAGTATCCCAGCACTGCCATTAATGTATAGGATCAGTGGGGTATCTGGATGATTTGCCTTCACCTGCTTGACAACTTGCTGTTGATATGGTAAAGCAAAAGTTTCGTAGTCTTGAGGACTGAGTTGCCCCGCCCAAGAGTCGAACATCTGAACAACTTGAGCGCCGCAGTCGATTTGGTAGCGGACGTAAGTAGCAATCGAGTCTGCTAATTTGCTCAAAAATTTATGCAGCATTGCTGGTTCTGTGAAAGCCATGCTCTTGATAATCGTGTAGTCTTTCGAGCTTTTGCCTTCAATTGCATACGCCGCCAGCGTCCAAGGCGCACCGACAAAACCTAGCACAGTTGCCTTATTTCCGACTTCTTGACGCAAAGTTTGCAAAATTTCGCGGATGAAAGGCAGAGATTCCTCAGGTTCCAGGGGATGCAGTTTATCGATTTGCTCCAAAGAGCGGATGGGCGGATCGATTACTGGGCCACGACTTTCGATGATATCAAAGGGAATGCCGAGTCCCGGCAGGGGGGTTAAGATATCGGAAAATAAAATTACCCCGTCTGGCTCAAAGGCGCGAAACGGTTGTAGCGAGATTTCGATAGCGAGTTCTGCTTTTTCAGAGCGATCGCGGAACGCGGGATACTTATCTCTTAAATCCCGATAAGCTTTCATATATCTACCCGCCTGCCGCATCATCCACACTGGCGGACGGTCTAAAACTTCTCCACGAGCTGCCCGCAGCAGATACGGTACTTGGGTTGCAACGGTCATCTACACTTCACCTAAAGACTTTATTAAACACATTCGTTTAGCTTATCACTCTCGGATGGACGTTTAGACTATTTCCGCTCTCGACAACCCAAAATCTACAATCTCTATTCGCCACTAGCCTTTGACAGACTAGCAGCTAATCCCCCTTTTTTTTACCTAACCAAGCAGACGCCACCGATTTCCACCGTGCATTGCTGCTGTTTTCTAGCAGCTTCTAGGGTGCGAGAGTTGGGGTTATAGCTGTACTCGCCTGCGGGGAAAACGCGGTTGGGATTGGCACAGTATGTATACGTTTGTCCGCCTTCGAGATAAGACACGACAACTAAAGAAGTCTTTGCAGCCGGACAATTCTCCATAACTGTCAATCCAAAGTCTTTTTCTAGGCGTTGTTTTCTGGTATCTGTGACTGTGGCTTGAGTAGTTGGGTTTTGAGTTGCAACCATTCTTGGTTTTAGCTCAGCGCTGCTAATGTCATAGTTATATTCTCCTGCTTTGACAAAGCGGTTGGGATTGGCACAGTAAGTATACGTTTGACCGCAAAGGTTGTCGCGAGTGTTTGAAAAAACTTACCGGACATTATTTTGTCATCTCCCATTAAGCAAAACTTCTTCATACTGGGATCGTAAGCTTAAAATACCTCTGTCTGCGTCTAGTAAACCGAGTATTCCTATAGGTAGAGCTGCGTTGCAACCATCGTGACCAAAAGGGAGATCGGAGACAATCGGAATGTTGAGAAGAGACAAGCGATCGCGCAAAACTTCCTCAATTGTCAAACTAGGAATATTAGGCGGAGCCTCGCATCGGCTAAAGCGTCCCAAAGCAATTCCTCGAACTTTCTTAAAAGCGCCAGAAAGTCGCCATTGGGTCAGCAATCTGTCGATGCGGTAAGGAACTTCAGTGACATCTTCCAGTGCCAAAATAACGCCATCAAGTTCAGGTTGTATCGGTGTGTTTAAAAAATGCGTCGCTACTGTCAGATTTGCTGGTAGCAAAATGCCACTCACTTTACCACCACCCCAAGCTGTACCTTTCAACGGTTCTACAGAACGCCCTTCCACCAAATCAAATAGTCGCTGTTTTGACCACTCAGGCTCAGCTGCAATCGTCGTCAACAGTGGCCCATGAACGCCTGCAATCCCCTCCTTGCTAAGACTCCATAGCAAGCCTGTAACGTCAGAAAAGCCGATTAACCACTTGGGATTGGGGATTGGGGATTGGGGATTGGGGATTGGGACTTGCTTGTCCCCGGCTTGCCAAGTCCAATCTTCTAATAATCTGGCACTACCGTAACCACCTCTAGCACAGAGGATACCTTTGCATTCTGGGTCATGCCATGCTTTTTGCAACTGGCGACGACGGGTTTCATCTGTTCCAGCAAGGTAGCCATAGCGATCGCTCACATTATCATCTACTTTTACTTGATAGCCACGCGATCGCCATATCTCCACACCCTTTTCAAACGCCTCAACTTCACGCATTGCACCACTGGGGGCAATTACTCGTAGCAAATCCCCTGGTTGTAGGGCTGGTGGCAATTGGCAAAGATTCATAATTGGGATGCCTAGACTCCGAAAAAAACTGTTTTAATCACCGAATAAACATAAGAACTAACGACACCGATACAGTTGATACGGAACCCCGATCCGATAATGTTCAGTTTGCTCAATGTTACAAGTGTATTTATCAGAAAGGGCTAAATCTTGGGGATAATCCCTCCGCTTGAGTCCAGGGGCAACTACCCACAAGTTGAGCGGTTTTTCTAAAGGAGTTTGGATAACAGACAGATTTTGCCAAACTTTATCATAACCAGTTTTTCTGTCTAAGAAAGCAAAATATGCGTTTTCATTTTCAAGCGATCGCTTCAACTCTAAAGCGCCTATATTAGGTGTCCGTATTTTATCGAGTGCTAGTGCAAAGCTTAATCCCAACGCTACATCCTGGGAACTGTCGTATCCCACCACAACCATCAACCCAGCATCAGGTTCTATGTTCATGTTCTGGGCGACTCGCTGCGGGTTGAAGGGTTTTTGAAAGGTTAGGTTAAAAACCACAAACACACAACTTATAAAGGAAACTAAAAAGTAAAATGTAAAGAAGCCATTCGCGTTTCTATATCCTGTTGCCTTTTTAACTTTTACTTTGCTCAGATGAATAGTAAAAATAGCTCCCAAAATAGCGCACATAGCTGGATAATAAACAAAGTTATAACGAGGAGCAATAGTGATATCTTTATCCAAAAGGTAGATAACAGCGAAGAATTGGAGCAGCACCCATAGGCTGAAAATAACAAAAGTTAAAATTGCCCAATAACGACCTGTATTAGTAATGACTTTTGACTCTACCCTGAAAGCATCAAAAATAACGTATTTTAAGAGCCAAACACCAAATAGAAGCATCAGCACTCCATTTGTAACTGCAATCCAGAGGGGTTGATTTTCTACTGGTAGAGAAACTACCATCAACAGCCAACCAGCAAGAGTTTGGTATAGGGGAGCAATATTATGTGGAGCAGGTAGCCAACTGGTTTCTGGACGGTTAAAATGTGCCATTAAAACTTGCAGCCACGGCAGATAGAATAAAAAAGGCAAGCAAGCAAAGGCAAGAGGTAAAAATAAAAGTCTTATATTCTTAGTTTTGCCGCGCCCATCGTTAAAGGAAGTTGGGGATATTCCATGAAGCGTTGTAACTTGCATGAAAATGAGGGCGAAGAGTTGGGCGATGAAAGCGAGGATAAAAAAGTAGTGGACGTAGAAACCAATGCTGTTAAATATTCCCCAGGCTAGACAAACAAGGACTTGTGTTGAAATACCTTTTTCCCGGTTTTGCTGAATTTGAATTAATCCTAAAAGAGCTAAGGTAATTAGTAATACTGGCAAAGTATAGTGTCTTGCTTCTTGGGAAAGGTAAACTCCAAAAGGGGAAACAGCCATTATGGCGGCGGTAATTAAACCAGTGGTTCTGGAGAAAGCGACGCTACCCAGCCAGTAAATTGCCGCGATCGCAACTACTCCAAATATTGCTGGAAGCGATCGCACAGCCCACACCCATGACTTTAAAGCATCGGCATCAACTGAATTTAACCAGGAAAGCCAGCTGTGCATCAAGCAAAAAAATAAGGGAGGATGGGTAGACTGAGTAGCAAGTGTTTGTGCAATTTCCGACCATGTGACTTCTGGGTTAAGGGTAAAAATTTGCTCTAATGTTGAGAGGGGAAAAGCCACATTTAGCGGTACGTCATCATAGGTGCGTCCTAAGCTAAATAAAGCCGTAATTACCTCATCTAACCAAAGAGGTTTTAGATCGAGATGCCAAAACCGCAAAGCAGCTCCCACACCAATTACCGCAGCCAGCGCTAAATAATGTAAAAAGAAATTAATAGATTGATTCATGTTTGTCCGTTGTCCATTGCTAATTGCTCGCTTGTTCAAAAGCTATCAGCCATTAGCCATTAGCCATTAGCCATCCTTCCATGAACGACGATAATCTAATTTCACCCGATGGTACACCCCAGCCGTCTATTGCACCTGTGCGGGAGGAGGCGATGCTGCGACTCCGCGATGGGCTGCGGGAAGGGCAGCAAAGTATGGCTGACTGGCGTTCTGGTCCGTTGGCGGTTTCTGCTGTCCCTGGCGCAGGTAAATCAACGGGGATGGCAGTAGCAGCTGCTTTAGCGATCGCTCGCGAACAGCTGCATACGCGACGCTATTTAGTCATCGTCACCTTTACCCGCTCTGCTGCTGCTAATATCAAAGCAAAAATTCGTCAGTGTCTCCGGGAAGATTTACTGCTACCACAAACAGGTTTTATTGTCCATACTTTACACGGTTTGGCGCTGAATATTGCTACTCGCCATCCAGAGTTATCGGGTTTGAATTTGGAAACGGCGACGGTGGTTTCTCCCAACCAAAGTCATCGGTTAATTCGAGACTGTGTAGAACGATGGATTTCTGCTAATCATGGGCGTTATGGGACGCTGCTAGAAGGCATTCAATTTGATGGGGAAGAAACTGAGCGGTTACGCCGTCAGGCAGTTTTACGGACTGAGGTGCTGCCTAGCATCGCCAACACAGTGATTCACGAAGCGAAAAGCTCTGGACTCTTGCCGCAAGATTTGTGGGCATTGGCAAGGCAGACACCGGATGATTATGGGATTTTGAGCGTAGCAGCTGGATTGTACGAGCAGTATCAAGCATTATTGCGATCGCGTGACTTAATTGACTACGACGAAATGATTTTAGGCGCACTGCGCGTACTGAAAAACGACAGCGCCCGCCAATTGTGGCAAAATCAAGTTTTTGCCGTCTTTGAAGACGAAGCCCAAGACTCCAGCCCCCTCCAAAGTCAGCTGTTAGAAATTCTCGCTACCACAGATTACCCAACCGCCTTAGATTCAAACCCCAGCGATGTATCCCATCTCTACAATCTTAATTTGGTGCGGGTGGGAGATCCTAACCAAGCCATCAACTCCACCTTCACCCCAGCCGACCCAATTTATTTCCGGCGGTTCTGCGAAGATTGTCAGCACCTCAACCGCTTGGCAACAATGGATCAAGCTGGTCGTAGTACCCCCATTGTCATCGCCGCCGCTAACTTTGTTTTAGACTGGGTGAATCAACAATCGGCAGCAGTCAACCGACAACGAACAAGGGACAACAAACAACCAACAGCCGAACTCCCCTTTCGTCAGCAAGAAATTCGCTCCGTTGATGCAGGCGATCCGCAAACTGATGCCAACCCTAGCGCCACAGGTCGGGGACTGGAAATTTATAGTCCCCGCGATGTTTATCATACAGTCGAGTTAATAGGAGAGCGAGTTATTGAATTATTTGGGAAAACCCCAAATAGTCGGGCAGCTGTTTTGGTGCGGGAAAATCGGCAAGCCCGATTTGTTAAAGAGAAACTAGATTATCTGGAACGTCAGCACGATATTAAAGTGTTCGAGGTAGGAGAAAGCGATCGCCACTCCCGCGTTCCTGCTGAAATCCTTGCCATGCTGCAATTTCTCGACCGCCCTCATTCCCCAGACTACTTAAAAGCCGCACTAGAAGTCCTCGTCAAACGCGAACTAATTCCCACCCAAGACCTGAACGCCCTCGCCACCTTTCCAGAGCAATTTCTCTATCCAGGCCCCCTCGACCCAGCACAGACACCACCAGTCCAGCAAGCGGCGCGTTACTGTCGCAGTTTACTTCGCGCCCGCCTAGAACTGCCGCAGTACCAACTGCCAACTTTCCTGGCGCTAACCTTAAAATACGGCCAATCCGAGCTAGCCACAGCAGATAAATTAGCAGAACGAATTGCGATCGCTACCTCTGGCAACAGTTCCATGAGCGCCACACTAGAGGTACTGAGCGAAATTGTAAACTCGGAACGATTTGAACCCGTAGAAACCGAAGACACAGACGCTCGTTATATCCGTTCCGGTCAAGTCACCATCATCACCATGCACAAAGCCAAAGGGCTAGATTGGGATTACGTGTTTATCCCGTTTTTGCACGAGGATAGCATTCCTGGTAGCCCTTGGGTGCCAACAGCTGCCCAGTTTTTGGGTGATTTTACCTTAGCAGAAGTAGCTAGGGCGCAAATTCGCGCCCATCTCCACGGTCAAGTACCGCCAGTAGCACCCCTCGCCTGGGAACAAGCAGGACAACTCAAAGCCGCAGAAGAATTCCGCCTCCTCTATGTAGCCATGACACGGGCAAAGCGCCTACTCTGGATGTCCGCCTCCCAAAAAGGCCCTTTCCGCTGGAACACCTTCAACTGGAGCCATCAAGACAGCTTACAGGAGAAAAAACCTTGCCCGGTTATACCCGCTTTGAAGAGTCAGTTTCCGAAATCGGTTGTCACCTTATCTAGGATGCGGAGTTAATTTGCTTGCGCTTCATTACTTTCGTTGCACCCAAAGCACCAAAGGCTAATAAACCCAACACTGAAGCAGGTTCGGGAACCGGAGTGGTTTGAGTGGCAGCTTGATAAGTCAAGTTGTCAAATCCAACTGAACCTGTGTTGCTGAAATCTATAACTGCCCGTTTTACTGAAGTTCCGCTGTAGGCAAAAGTTTTACCCAGAACAGCCGCTCTTATCGGAGAGGGGAAAATGCCGATTATGTCTTCATCCAGAAGCACCTGCTGGATGCTAATAGAACTTAACGCCTCATTAAAGAGTTCAATAGTAAATGTAGGCATAGGCGGAAATGGAGAATAATTTACTAGGCTTGCCACGTCGAACATAAGTTCTGCCGTCGGTATGGTGAAGTCAAGTGTAAGGATACCAGGGGCATCGGTTGCTAAGACGGGGGGTGATAAATCCAAGTTATAGAGTAGAGTTCCTGGCGGGCGACCTGCTATTTCTGATAGATCCCAAGTTCTTACAACATTGTAGGTGGCAGCAGTTGAGTCTATTCCATCTACCTTGAAATCAAAGGTGACTCCCTTAAAACTTAAATCATCTACTGGTTGAGTCGGTAGCTCATCAAAAGTTAATTTGGTCAATGTAGCAGCCTGCACACTTTCAGGTGCCATCAGCGTAGATAAAGAAACTGAGCAGATTGTGCTGAAGGTTAAGGCTGAAAATGTTTCTCTTAAGGTAGCCATACGAGTTATTTCTCCAAAAGTTATAAGTTGATAAAAGTGCAATGCGATCGCATACGATCAGTCGTTAAGAAGGCTGTTTCTGTTTGCGCTTTAGTGCTGAAGTTGCACTCCATACACCAACCGCCCATAACCCCAACAAGCCAGCAGGCTCCGGAACATCTTTTGGCGGTTCAACTACTATTGGATCGGCGCGAAAAATTCCGCTAGTGCCATTAGCAAGACTGGCAAAAAACGCCACTTGACCGGAATTATTCAACCCTTCTCGGTAAAAACTTAACTCTTGCACTGTCGAACCAAATAGGGTGTCACCAGTAACAATTACCTTATCTTTGAGAGGATTGTTTCCAGTAAAAATGCCACTTCCTCCCACATCTAAGCCTGCCAAAAAAGCTACTGTTCCAAAATCATTAATTGAGGGAGTACCAAAAAAGCTGTTAAAAGCGCCACTGCTATCGGCAATGGTGGTCGTTGTCGTGCCGTTGCCCGTAAAAACTCCGCTACTTCCCGTATCTAGACCCGCAATAAAGGCTACATTGCCTGAATTATTAATGGAGGGAAGGCTAAAACTCCTAAAAATGCCGCTAGTGTCAGCAATGGTCGTGATAATAGGCTCAGAGCCAAATGGGTTATCGTTGCCTGTGAAAATTCCAGTTGCTATATCACTTTCATTATCAGACTGATATACGCCACCTCTAAAGGCTACGGTTCCGGCATCGTTGAGCATAGGAATGCTAATGCTTTCAAAGACTCCAGGTGCAATGGGCTGGCAAAAAACGCCGCCGCAGGAACGGGTGGAAATAGAGCCTCCGTTACTTATGCGAATGCTGGTTTGCACGAAAACCCCTGTAAACTCTTCTAAGAAAGCTACATTTCCAGCGTTATTGATGGAGGGGAAGAAAACAGCCTCTCGGAAGCCAGCAACCACAACCAATTCAAAGTTGGTTTCATCTTCACCCTTAAAAATTATTGGAGTATTAGAGCGACGAAGTCCGGTAGAAAAGGCTACGGTTTTTGCGTCATTAATGGAGAGGGAACTAAAGCTATTAAATAGAGGCTCTCCGCTAGGATTGCCATAGGTGGTATTAGTGTCAACAACGGTGGTAGTTGTTGTGCCGTTGCTCGTGAATATCCCTTCGCCACCCACATCTAGTGCAGCATAAAAGGCGACGGTTCCTGTATTATTAAGGGCAGGGCTACCAAAGAAGTTATCATTGGGGTTACTATTACTAAAGCTGCTAAAAGAACTGTTGGTGTCAGCAATTTTTGTAAAATTGAAACTGGCAGCTTGTGCTTCTCCAGTTCCTAGCAAACCCAGACACAAACCCATCAATGCAGCTGGAAGGCTCAAGTGTAATTTCATGGCTATTTTTCTCCTGCATTTAGGTAACTGTTTATCCGCTATTTCTGTTTGCGCTTCATCACTGAAGTAGCCCCAAAAGTACCAACAGCCAGTAAACCCAACACAGAAGCAGGTTCCGGAACATCTTTTGGCGGTTCAACTACTATTGGATCGGCGCGAAAAATTCCGCCAGTGCCATTAGCAAGACTGGCAAAAAACGCCACCTGACCGGAATTATTCAACCCCTCTCGGTAAAAACTTAACTCTTGCACTGTCGAACCAAATAGGGTGTCACCAGTAACAATTACCTTATCTTTGAGAGGATTGTTTCCAGTGAAAATGCCACTTCCTCCAGCATCTAAGCCTGCCAAAAAAGCTACTGTTCCAAAATCATTAATTGAGGGAGTACCAAAAAAGCTGTTAAAAGCGCCACTGCTATCGGCAATGGTGGTCGTTGTTGTGCCGTTGCCCGTAAAAACTCCGCTAAGTCCCGCATCTAGGACAGCACTAAAGGCTACGGTTCCTGAATTATTAATGGAGGGGTCGCTAAACCTGTTAAAGGCACCATTACTGTCAGCAATGGTGTTGGTGATAATTTCTCCATTATCTCTGGTGCCGTTGCCTGTGAAAATTCCGCTACTTAGGTCATCATAGAAGCTATCAGACTGATATACGTCAGCACTAAAGGCTACGGTTCCTTGATCATTAATCATAGGCGCGCTAATGTTTTCAAAGACACCCGCAGCTGGTGGTTCGGTGTAAAAGCGGGTGGAAGCAATAACATTGTCAACCGATTCTTCACCAGCCAAAATTGTGGTCAGTCCACTAAACCTTGAGATTGCTTGTAAGAAAGCTACAGTTCCGACGTTATTGAGTGAAGGAGAATAAACGTCCGTAAAACTATCTTCTCCAATCGCACCCTCTATTACGTTTTTTAATTCGCTGGTAAAAATTCCTGAAGTTCCAAAATTAGCACTAAAAGCTACGTTCCCTACATCATTTATAGAGAAGGAACCAAGTTCAGTAAGAGTATAGACTTCCGTTGGCCTTTCGCCAAAAAGACTGTTCGTATTGGCAATGCTGGTCGTTGTGGTGCCGTTGCCCGTAAAGATACCTTTACCCCCTGCATCTAGAAAAGCCGAAAAGGCTACAGTTCCTTGATTATTGATAGCGGGAGTGGCAGAAATTGGCTCGTAACCACCAATGCCTTGGCCACGAAAACTGTCAAACAAGCCACTTGTATCAGCAATCTTTGTAAAAGTGAAACTGGCAGCTTGTGCTTCTCCAGTTCCTAGCAACCCCAGACACAATCCCACCAATGCTGCTGGCAGGCTCAAGTTTAATTTCACGGCTGTTTTATCTCCTGCATTTAGGTAACTAACGTCAATTGTTCCCTAATGATTAAATTAGGCAAACATTTACCTTCTGGAAGGCTGGATGTTTGTATGAGAAATGTTCCAAAGCGCGATCGCTACAATTTTCGTGTCAACAGAAACCGTGTATATCTCTGACGTTCAACAAAAGGTATAAATCTTTGCGGAAATTAAATACTCTGACAATCTTGCGGTGATTTGTTTTCAGGGTTACTTCGCATTATCATGAAATCTTCACATATTCTTCAAACAAAATGCTAGTAGTTATACTGAATCTTTATTAAAACAATAAACTTTAAAACGCCCAACGAGGCAAAGAAAAACACCAAAGCCTTTACTGGGGAGGAAATCTAACTCTAAGTGGTTATACTGAGAGTATATGAAGTTGTAGTAAAGCTGAGTCAGGTATGAACTTAAGGTAGATGCGTGAAAGTTAGCTTTTCTTAAGTGGTGGCACACAGAGGAAGTAGCCGATGGCTCGTGTGAAACCTAACTGGTGTGGAAAGTGTCACTTTTGATTTCAGGATATACGTCAAAATAACGATATAAATTTTTTAACGGCTTTAAGGAATAGCGGTGTAACTGGTATTCAAAAACATTTTGAAGATTTAAGAGGTGTTGAGGGGAGACAGATTGTCTACACTGCAAAAATGGGAATAGAAGGATTCATTCGCTTAGTTAATATTCTGATATGACATAAAAAAGGATTGGGGATTAGCAATTGGGAATTGGGAAAAAGTCTTACCCAGTCCCCAATCGCCAATCCCCAACCCTCTATTACTTGTCGGAAACCACATAATAGTGCTAATGTTGTAGATTGTGTCGAATTAAAACAAGGTTATGCCCAAACTGAAAACCCGCAAAGCAGCGGCAAAGCGTTTCAGAGCTACTGGCAGCGGCAAAATAGTACGCCGCAAAGCCTTTAAAAGCCACTTGCTACAGCACAAGTCTTCTGACCGGAAACGGCGGATGTCTAAAATGGCCGTGGTGCATGAACGCGATGAAGAAAATGTACGCTTGATGCTGCCGTATTTGTAAGGAAGCAATTAGTCGCTAGTTTTTAGCTAATAACTAATAACTACTGACTAATAACTACTAACTACTGACTACTGACCCCTAACCACTAACGACTAGCCATGACACGGGTAAAACGCGGTAATGTTGCTCGTAAACGCCGCAACAAAATTCTCAAACTAGCCAAAGGCTTCCGAGGTTCACAATCAACTCTGTTCCGGACAGCCAATCAACAGGTAATGAAGGCGCTGCGTAACGCTTATCGCGATCGCAAGAAGCGCAAGCGCGATTTCCGCAGTCTGTGGATTACGCGCATCAATGCAGCAGCACGTCAGCACGGCATTAGCTATAGCCAATTGATGGGTAAATTGAAAAAAGCTAATGTTCAGATAAATCGTAAGATGCTGGCGCAGATGGCTGTCCTCGATCCATCTAGTTTTGACCAAGTGCTGCAATTAGCTACTAAAGATTAGGGATGAAGGCAAAAGGATGAAGGATAAATTAATTTTGCCTATTGCCTTTTGCCTATTTTCTTTTTCTTTGTGCCTTTTGCAACCCCCCACCCCCTCCGACTCCCGCGCTGGCGGGGGAGAAATCAGAAAAATTTGTTGGTGGGTGGTTGGGGGTATCGCCTCTTCTCATGCCGCTGAACTCAAAGATATTCAGGAGCGTGGCTATCTAATTGTTGCAGTTAAAGACAATGTGCGCCCTTTAGGTTTCACAGATGCCAGTGGCAAACTGCAAGGGTTAGAAATTGACTTGGCTCGGCGTTTGGCGGCGGAAATTCTGGGGAAACTGGATGCGGTGAGGTTGCAGCCAGTGGCAAACCGCGATCGCGTCTCAGTGGTGCTGGAGGGTAAAGTCGATCTGACGATTGCCAGAGTAACGGCAACTTCATCGCGCGATCGCTTAGTTAACTTCAGCCTTCCCTACTATCTGGATGGCACTGCCTTAGTTACCAAGGACGCATCTTTACAGAAGCTAGATGATGTGCAAAATCAAAAGATTGCCGTCCTGAAAGGTTCTGATACGATTTCGCAGGTGCGGTTTATTATACCACAAGTTGAGTTGGTTGGTGTAGATTCTTATGAAGAGGCGCGATCGCTTCTAGAATCAGGTGGTGCCAGTGCCTTTGCCGCCGATGCCAGCGTTCTCACAGGCTGGGTGCAGGAGTATCCTGAGTACCGACTACTAAGTGTGCGACTCTCAGGAGAACCCTTAGCTGTAGTAATGCCCAAGGGATTGCAGTACGATAGTTTGCGGCAGCGGGTGAATGATGCGATCGCCCGTTGGAAGGCAGAAGGATGGCTACAGGAACGGATTAAGTATTGGGGGCTACCTCAGAGCGATACTCCACGGTTCCAGACACGATGAATCGCATCTCATCATAATAAAGTTAGAAGCAAAATTTTAATCTATCTAATGGAAGGGCATGGATAACGAAATTCTGCCAATTTTCTACCTCTCGTTCTTGCTGGTACTGCTTGGTGCTGCTGCTGTGGCAATTGTGCGCCAGATTTTCAAAACTCGCAAAATTGAAAGCGCCCTCTCGCGGCTGCAAAAGAATCTGAAAGATAACCAAGGCACAACTCAAGAGTATTACGAACTGGGCAGCATCTATCTCGATAAAAAATTGTACGTGCAGGCGATAAACCAGTTTCAAAAAGCCCTAAAAGCTGAAGATGCTGAATCAGAAAACCTCGCGCCTGTATACAATGCTCTTGGCTTTGCTAACTTCTCTCAAGAGCAGTATGACGTAGCAATTCGCAACTACAAAGAAGCCTTGAAGCTAGATCCAGATTATGTCACAGCGCTCAATAACCTGGGCCATGTTTATGAGAAGAAGAAATTAACTTCTCAAGCCTTAGAAATGTATGAGGAATCGCTCAAACACGCACCGAACAATCCTACTGCCAAGCGTCGCGCCGAATCCTTACGCAGAAGGTTGGTTCCCTCCAGTTAATTGCAAATATACCCCGCAGAATCTAGCCTGTGGCTACATAAACCAAGCCTACCTACAGAGGCTATAGAAAAAGCCCGCGCAGGCGGGCTTTTTTTGTGTAGATGCGACTTTAGTCGTCAGGCGTTTTTACAAATGGCTAATGACCAATGACTAATCTTCAAGTTCCCATTGATCCTTGCTCATTTCTTCATCCAGAATTTTTTTCGGACGCAGCACCAAGATAACTTGTCCTAAAAGAGGGAAACTGGGAGCATCTGGGAACCACTGAAATTGCAATTCTCCTGACTCTTCAAATAAAAAGTAGCTATCAGCATCCCATTCCTGTTTAGCTCGATCTATCAGCAGCAGGATTGGTTCAGAAGTGCTACTTAATTGATTGGGTAAATAGCTACTATTGCAGAGAATTACTACTGGCTCTTGGGCTTTCAAAACGACTTGCCAACCGGGTAGAGAAACCCAAGATCCATTCCAAGATATCTTCACTAGCTCGAATGGCTTAATTGGTTCGACTAGCGGGATATTTTGCAAGTTAGCGGATTTTAGGGGGAGGACACCCGCTACTGGGATTATGCGGGGTTGTTGCTCGTCTTCGTCCTGCCGATATACGGGTAAAATGGGGGCTTTACGCTTGGAAGTGCCTACAACTTCAGTAAGCAGCTGTTCTATCTGTTGTCGGGCGCTTTGGCTGTGGGCGAACATTAAGCCACGAGCAATAAAACGCGATCGCTCTGCTAAATCCGTTTGTTGTTTTGCCCGTCTCCAATATTGGTAGGCTACCGCATCTCCGGGATGGTTAGAAAATCCCTGCGGTAACGTCCGCATCCGGGAAAGCTCTTTCACGTCTTTTGCGACTTCACGGGCAACATCGGCATCCAGATTTCTGGATAATATAAATTCTGCCGTCGCAACTCGTTCTAGCTGGGTAAGAATACGCAATTCATACAAAATATCGCTACCTTTGCGAAAATAATGCGATCGCGCTTCCAGGGACGCTTCACCATTCACCAATGACGTATAAACTTGAGAGCCGACAATAACTTGATTCTGCTGTATAGGCTCAAAACCAGTTGCCTCAAAAATCGCCTGGGGAGTGTAACCTGCTTTTTGCAATGTGGCACAGGCTTGTCCCCACTCAACCCAGCTGCCTTCTTTGCGCCGAAGACTAAGCAGTAAATCTTCAATATTCTCTTTCGCTTGCTCTGGTTGAGGGTTACGATCGGGAGTGTCTGAGGAGGATGTTTCAGTCATAATTACCGCAAGGAGCTTTCACAAGCTATCAAGTTACAAGCGACGTTCTTCAATGTATCGCGTTCGGGTCACTAATTTAGAAATTGAGAATTTAAAATTGAGAATTGAGAATTGGGAATCCCCAGCCCCCAGTCCCCAGTTCCCAGTTCCCAGTGTCCCTTCGATTAGCCAAAAACCGTAAATTCCTGGTTACATTCTTCGTTACAAAAATGTTACTAATAATTAGCCTCTAGTAAAAAATGATTTGTACGTCCGAATCTGCACCAAGAAGTTGACCAAGAGTTTATTGTATCTTTATGGACAATGCTATTACGGATCTTGATACTATCAGCCGTCAGTTAATGAGTCTAGAGCGACCAAAAAAGCCTAAGATGTTGGTGGTAGACGATGAGCCAGATAATCTCGATCTGCTCTACCGCACTTTCCGCCGAGATTTCAACGTTCTGAGAGCCGAAAGCGGTATTCACGCCCTGGAAGTTTTGTCAGCAGAAGGGGAAGTTGCCGTAATTATCTCTGACCAACGGATGCCAGAAATGAAGGGAACCGAATTTTTGAGCAGAACAGTTCCCAAGTTCCCAGATACGGTGCGAATCATCCTCACGGGTTTTACAGACGTTGAGGATTTGGTAGAAGCGATTAACTCTGGACAAGTTTACAAGTACATCACCAAGCCTTGGGACCCCAATGAACTCAAAGCCGTGGTGCAACGGGCAGCAGATACTTACGATTTGTTGAAGCAACGCACAGAGGAACTGCATCGCGCTCAGGCGCAAACAGCACTTCTAGCAACAATTGTGCAGGTAGCACAGGAGTCCCCCAGCTTAGAAGCGACGCTAGAGCCAATTGCTGATGCTTTTGGCAAGAGCTTTTGGGCAGATGGCTGCATTTTGCAGCTGGTGGAGGGTGAGGCGCTGACTGCGGCTCAAGGAATTTACAGTTCCGCTCTTGACACAGAAAACTGGCTATCTTTAGACCCCAGAGTAGAGGAGGCGATCGCATCCCGACAAGTTCAGGCTTGGGTGAATGCTCCGGGAAATACGGTTCCAGCTGGTATTGACCAATACCAAGCTTCAGGTCTTCAGGCGCATCTAGTTATCCCTATCGTCTATCGGGGTGAAGTGCTGGCGGTGCTATCACTCCAGTGGAAGCGCCCCTGCAAATTGCGAGAAGATGAGCTGAAACTGATTCACTTATCGGCGCAGCAAGTTGGTCTAGTCCTCACCAGTACCCGATACCATAAGTAGTCATTGGTCATTAGTCATTGGCTAATGGCTAATGGCTTTTAAACAATTAGCAATTAGCAACAGACTAATGACTACTGACCAAAAGCAAATTCAAGCCATATTTGACCGCATTGCCCCAGTTTACGACCAGCTTAACGATCGCTTGAGTTTAGGGCAGCATCGCGTCTGGAAGCTGATGACGGTGAAGTGGATTGATTTAAGTATTGGTGATGTTTGCTTGGATGTATGCTGTGGCAGTGGCGATCTAGCCCAGCTAGTGGCGCAGCGCGTCGGAGAAACCGGGCAAGTTTTTGGGGTAGATTTTTCATCAGAGCAGTTAGCGATCGCTCGCCAACGCTCCCAAAATCAACACCCGCCTCTACCCATCACCTGGATCGAAGCAGACGCACTAAATCTCCCCTTTCCCGACAGCCACTTCGACTGCGCCACAATGGGCTACGGACTCCGCAACGTCACTAATATTCCCCGGTGTCTCCAAGAGCTGCACCGCGTCCTCAAGCCTGGTGCCAAAGCCGCTATATTAGACTTCCATCGCCCCAGCAGTCCCCTACTGCGAAGCTTTCAGCAGTGGTATCTGGATAACATCGTCGTCCCAAATGCCAAAGAACTAGGATTGACCGAAGAATACGCCTACATTAGTCCCAGCCTAGATAAATTTCCCATAGGCAGCGAACAAGTTCATTTAGCCCGTCAAGCTGGATTTGACAAAGCTACTCACTATCAAATTGCTAGTGGGATGATGGGCGTTTTAGTCGTAGCCAAAGCCTAATATGGGAATTAGGGGGAGTGGAGAGTTAAGAGTTAAGCGTTATAAATTAGCGCGATATGCAGCTTTTTCTGAGCAGCCGCTTGTAAAGAGGGTTAGAGGGATCGAAACGCTAGACATAAGCGACAATATCCTGCCTAGCCGCCTTTTAAAAGAGGTGAGACAAAGACTGAAAGTTGCACTCGGCGTGAATTAGAGTTAATAAAACTCCTCGCCTACTCACTCCCCTACCCCTAAGCCCTGTCTAACTGGATCGTTACCTTGAATTGGTCTAACTTCTGGCTTTACGTCAGCCCCCCCATAGTTGGTGCAATTATTGGCTATTTCACCAACGATATTGCTATTAAAATGTTATTCCGCCCCTATCGTACTCTTTACATAGGAGGGCGGCGCGTACCTTTCACTCCCGGCTTGATTCCCCGAAATCAAGAGCGCCTAGCTAATCGGGTTTCTGCGACAATTATGGGGTCGCTGCTGACACCACAAGAACTGCAAAACCTGGCGCGGCGGCTGTTGCATACAGAGCGCGTTCAGGCGGCAATTCTCTGGTTGCTCAAACTAGCACTAGAGCAAATTAAACCGGATAAATCGCAGAAAACCAGCAAAGTTCTAGCTGGAATTCTTCGAGATTTGCTCGGTCAGTCCTTACCCCGCATTATTAAAGTTTTAGCTCGCCGCGAAGATTTTCTCGAAGCTCAATTAAACCAAATTTTTGACCAGATTTTACTGGATTTTCAGCTTAGCGAAGACCAAGCTAAAAAGCTTTCTGATTGGATATTGCAGGTGGTACTACCACCAGATGTTTTGCGGCAAACTATAGTAGATTTCTTGACAGATCGCAATATTCAAATTATTGATGAAGGCTTTCGAGAAAAGGCCAGTGGTACTTACTGGGTAGTGGCGAATTTGTTTGGTCTTCGCAATACACTAACCCGCTTGCGGACGTTTTGCCTGGATGAAAAAGAGGCGAGTAATGCACGTCTTGCGGAGTTAATAGTTTCTTTAGCGATTCGACAACGCTTGCAAGAATGGCTGCAAAATCTCTCTTTACAAAATTTGCCAGTTTCAACAGTGCGACAGCTGCGTAAAACTCTACGCGATGGTGTCCGCCAATATGTTCAAGAGCGTGGCACTGAATTAATGCAGGGATTGAGTCAATCTTTAGACTGGGAAAATATTGCCTCGTTGCTGCTTAATCGGTTGCGAACTTCTGCGGCTATAACTAATTCTTTGGGAGTGGTCAGCAAAGAATTGGCTTTGGTTTTAGAGCGTTATTTGGAGCGAGATTTAGAAGATATTGTCGCTCAAGTAATTCCCATTTTGAATATCGATCAGGTAATTATTGACCGAGTGAAGGCGACATCTGCGGCAGAACTGGAAACATCAATTCAAGGAATTGTGAAAAATGAGTTGCAAGCTATTGTGAATTTAGGCGGCATTTTGGGGTTTGTAGTGGGGTTGTTCCAGACGGTTGTGCTGCTGCTGCGCTAGCGTGTGCATTTCAATCCCATCGCATTTTGGTGCATGGAACGGGATTTATCAACCCGGATTAGAAACCCGTTAAATACTACCTTAAACAAGTTAATGATTCTTTCGCCAACGCTTGCGTCATCTGAGGAAATCTTTGGGAGTAGGAATCCAAGTGTTCACAAGCGATCGCATCTGGCAAGATAAGGAGAAGTATCGCATTCACAAAGGTCATCACTTGCTATGCGTTTGAAGCGAATCTTTGGCTTTTTGGTGTTGTGTGTGGGTGTTAGCAGCGTCTTCATCTGGAGAGAGAGCCAATTGGCACCCGTCTCGCAAGCTGAACCTGCACCACTGTCGGAGGAGGTTCTAGCACAGAAAGATGTGCCGTATGTGCCAACGCCTAAAGAGGTGGTAACAAAAATGTTGCAACTGGCGAGTGTTACCAAAGATGATGTCGTCTACGATCTCGGTTCTGGCGATGGAAGACTGGTTATCGAAGCGGCGAAACTCGGCGCGAAGGGTGTTGGTGTAGAGCTTAACACGCGGCTAGTTGTGGAGAGTAGGGAAAATGCTATATCGGCGGGTGTAAGAGATCGCGTCAGGTTTATTGAGCAAGATTTATTCAAAACTGACCTCACCCCAGCTACAGTAATCACACTTTACCTGTTGCCTAAAGTTAATTTGCAGCTGCGACCTACTTTACTCCAACTCAAACCGGGGACGCGCCTTGTCTCCCACCAGTTCGATATGAGGGAATGGAAACCGGATCAAACTGAACTGGTGCAGGTAGGTTCGCGTCCGCACCTGGTTTACTACTGGGTGGTTCCAGCACAAGTATCGGGAACTTGGGAATGGAATATGCCAACGGCTTCTGGTGAAGAACGTTACAAGCTGCAATTAACCCAAGAGTTCCAGCGAGTCAAGGGAACCCTAAGTATAGGCGATCGCATAATCAAGTTAACTGATGCCAAGTTAACAGGTGATCGTCTCAGCTTCAAGACCGTCGAGTCGGTGAATGGAACTGAGGTAACAATGCAGTTTGATGGGAAAATTCAGGAGGATGCGATCGCGGGTAGTGTCGATTTGGGTGGCAATCAAGCACAGCGCCGCGATTGGGTAGCTAAGCGTCAATCATAGGCGCGATTTTTAGTTCAATGCGTCAACCTGTAGGTGTTAAAATTCACCAAAGCTAAAAAATGGCTGAATCCTTCTGTGTGTAAGGATTTAACTGATGCAATCTAATTTTACGGTTGACGCATCTGCTGTATTGCTCTCGTACCAAGCTTTTTAGGCGTTTTCACTAAATGAGATTCTTGCCTAATCCGCGCCAGGATGATAATATTCCACAGGTTGACGCAATTGCACCTCGAAAACTACATACAGTAAGTTTTTCAGATATCGGCAGGCCGGAAAACTCCTAAATCCCTATCAGGGATTGAAACTTCCTGTCGGTTGTGGTTCAGGTTCTCAGGTAGGGCAACTTAGCTGTCTTGAAAGGGATTGGGATTAAGATTGAAGTATGTTTAAGTAGAGGAACTGTATGCCTCGCGTAAAAGGCGTTTCAGCCGCTGGCGATGACAATCTAAAAAAGCGCTGGAACTTCAGCCTCACACAAATAGCGCGGGATGGTATTGGCAGGCTATTCAAATTCTGGGGATATAGTGACGCCTCAGCTTTACTAGAGGCACTGGCTGATGTGCCGCGACACAGTTTTGGACATGGGCGATATAGTGACGCCTCAGCTTTACTAGAGGCACTGGGCAGGGGTGAGATATTCCTTTCGAGGGAGCCGCTCACATTTGCAAGCTTGCTGGTAGCTAAAGACTTGATTGCAGTGGATGAGCTTTCAGATATTCCAGTGCGACGACTTAAGGAATTTCTGGATGGTGCTTTACCAACGGTAAATGAGCTAATGGACTTGGAGAATGCGTTAGGCATCAGCCAAGAGAACCTGATGCAGATTTGCGGTTATCCTGAAAAAAACTTTGATAACCAGGATGAACCGCCAGAAAACTCTTAAATCCCTATCAAGTTTGGTTTCCTAGCGATCGCTGACATCAATTATCCGGGTCTTGATAAAATTCTTGTAGCGCTTGCTGTTGAGTGCGACGGGAAGGACGACGATATTTTTTAGTGTTCAGCCTGGGTTCGTATTGGTTTTGCCCTTTGCCTTTGGTTTTCTCCTTCATGGCGGCATCGGGATCAGATTGTTGGTGGAGATGTTCCCTGCGAGCGATCGCATCTTCCAAAAAATCTAGATAATGCTCGTAACGCTCCCAATCTCCCCTAACTGCACAATTCGGCTCATCGCGGTGCAGACAGTCGCTAAATTGACATCTTCCCACTTCTAGCCGCTTCTGCGCTTCGGGAAAATACTCGACTAACTCCTCTGGCACACAGTCCAAGTCTGGCTGATTGAAACCTGGAGTATCTGCCAGCAGTCCACCAGTCGGTAGTTCAAACAGTTCTACGTGTCGCGTCGTGTGACGACCCCGGCTGAGTTTCCCAGAAACTTCCGCAACTCTCAAATTGACATCTTCAATAAAATAGTTTACGATGCTAGACTTTCCAACTCCAGAAAGTCCAGCAAAGACAGTAATTTTGTCATTGAGCTGGGTTTGCAGTTCGTCCATCCCCATGCGAGTATGCACGCTGATAAAGATAGGTTGGTAGCCCCATCCGTGCAAGCGATCGCGCCACTGCTGGACTTGCTCCTGTGAGACTAAATCGCTTTTATTGAGACAAAGACAGACATCCAAATCCGTAGATTCGGCCTTCACGAGAAATTTACTGAGTTGGTAGGGATCTAGCGGTGGATCTGCCAAAGCAAAAACCAGCAAAATTTGATTAGCATTGGCAATTGGGGGACGATCCAGTTCCGTTTGGCGGGGCAAAACTTGCGAAATCGCGCCTCGTCCGCCAGCCCAATCTGGTTCCTCAACGATTACGCGATCGCCCACCATCACCTTCTGACCAATTTTTTTCAGACGCGATCGCCTAGTACACAGCAATTCCTGAATTGCGTCCCGACTCTCCTCCAACCTCACCTGATAGAAATTTGCCTGCACAGCCAACACAGTACCCAACACAGTGCTGAGTGCTGAGTTTTGAGTGCTGAGTGGTTCTTCTAACTCAGAACTCATAACTCATAACTCATAACTCATGGGGACGACGCACCTTCAGCGCAAAAAAGCCAGCACGGTCTTCAACTTGCTCTACCGTGTAGCCTGCCATTGCTAAACTATCAGGAACTTGCTCTATCGGTTCCCCTGGATCTAGCCACACTTCTAACAAGGCTCCCGGTGCCATTTTTTCCAAACGTAGTTTAGTGCGGACAAAATTAATCGGGCAAGGTGTCCCACGCAAATCCATCTCTTCGTCTGGCAGACCTAGCGAAGCTGTTGGATTGTTCATCCCTTGAAGAATCCTCCCAAGAATCCTTCTATCCCTCCTTTGCCAGTGCGATCACCTTTTATTTTAGCTAATTTCTCCAGCAGTTCCCTTTCCTCAGCCGTAATCCGAGTCGGAATATCAATTCCCACCGTAATCAGTTGATCTCCCCGACTCACCGGGTTTCCTAACTTAGGCACACCGTGGTTTTCCAGCGTCTGCACCGTATTCGGCTGTGTTCCAGACGGAATCGTCAATTCTACTGGCCCATCAACTGTATTAACTTCCAGACGACAACCTAAAATCGCCTGCAAGTAGCTAATCTTAATTTCTGACAGGACGTTAATCCCATCGCGCTGAAACTCTGCGTCTTCCTCGACAAACAAATAAACGTACAAATCTCCCGGAGGGCCACCGCGCAAACCAGCGTCTCCTTCTTTAGAAACTCGCAAGCGAGTTCCATTATCTACTCCCGGAGGGATGGTAATTTTCAGCTTCTTAGTTTCCTGTTTTCTACCGTTGCCACCACACCCTTCACACTTTTCCTCAATCACCTGTCCTTCGCCGTTACAGCTGGGACACACAGAAACTTGAGTAAAGCTACCGAAAGGTGTCCTAGTAGCGCGGCGCACTTGACCGGAACCGGTGCACGTGGGACAGGTTTTGGCTCGCGTTCCCGGTTTAGCACCAACACCATTGCAGACATTACAGGTTTCCAAATGGGGAATCCGAATTTCTTTTTCCCCCCCAAATACAGCTTCCCGGAATTCCAATTTCAGATCCAAGCGCAAGTCGTCACCGCGAACTGGGCCGCTGCGTTTCCTGGTCGCTGTCTGACCCATCCCGCCAGCAAAACCGCTGAAGAAGCTTTCAAAGATATCGGCAAAGTTGCCCATATCGCCTAAATCTGGGCCTGCACCGACACCAGAAGCCACTCCTGCCTCACCAAAGCGGTCGTAGCGGGCGCGTGTCTCTGGTTCCGAAAGGACTTCGTAGGCTCGGTTAATTTCTTTAAAGCGTTCTTCCGCCCCTGGCTCTTTATTTACGTCTGGGTGATACTTTCGAGCCAGACGGCGGTAGGCACGCTTAATTTCTTCTTTATCTGTGTCACGGGAAACCCCGAGAATTTCATAGTAGTCGCGGGCCATAGAACGCTGCTTGGTTGGGGATAGGGGTTGATGAAAGTTAGGAGTTAGGAGTTAGGAGTTATGAGTTATTAATTCCTAGCCCTTAACTCCTAACTCTTTTAGTCAACTGCTTCGTAGTCAGCAGTTACAGTATTGTCATCATCAAAATTGATGAAATCGTCTTCTTCGTTTATTGTGCCGTCAGGCGTGTTTTGGAATGGGGGTATACCACCTTCTACACTCTCGTAATCCTCCACTGACTCGCGTCCGTTGTTAGCTTTCTGGTAAACAGCAGCCCCAATAGCAAACAGCGCCTGTTGAAACTCTTCAATTTGCTGTTTTATTTCCTCAACACTAATCGAGGGATTCGCCAGTGCGGTTCGTGCCTGTATACCCTTTTGATTCACCTGCGTCTTCAAATCCTCGCTAATGAGATCCCCGTTGTCATTTAACGTCGATTCATAGCTGTAGAACAGGCTATCAAGCTGGTTTTTCAACTCAACCACTTGCACCCGACGACGGTCGTCTTCGGCGAAGGTTTCAGCTTCTAGCCGCATCCGTTCAACTTCGGTGGCACTCAAGCCGCCTGTATTGGTAATTCGGATACTCTGCTCTCGCCCAGTACCTTTGTCTTGAGCTAATACTTTGAGAATCCCGTCAACGCCGATTTCAAAGGACACTTCAATTTGGGGTACGCCTCTGGGGGCAGGGGGAATTCCTGCCAGGAGGAATTTCCCCAAACTTTTGTTGTCACGAGCCATTGCCCGTTCACCCTGCAAGACGTGAATTTCCACGCTTGTTTGTCCGTCTGTGGCGGTGGAAAAGACTTGGGATTTTGTGGTGGGAATTGTGGTATTGCGTTCAATAATTTTTGTGAACACTTCTCCCAAAGTTTCGATACCCAAGCTCAGGGGGGCAACGTCTAATAGCAGCAGATCCTCAACTTCGCCGCTTAATACGCCGCCTTGAATTGCTGCTCCCAATGCTACTGCTTCGTCGGGGTTGACTGAGCGATCCGGTGTTTTGCCGCCAAAAAACTTCTTGATAGCATCCTGAACGGCTGGAATCCGGGTGGAACCTCCCACCAGGATAATGCGGTCAATTTCATTTGGCGTTAAACCACTGTCCTTAATCGCTTGACTAACTGGCTCAATTGTGCCTTCTACCAGATAATTTACCAGTTCTTCAAACTGGGCGCGGCTTAGTTCCGTCTCCAAATGTTTTGGCCCGGTGTCATCGGCGGTGATGAAGGGCAAATTTATGGAGGTGCTGCCCATGTTGGAAAGCTCAATTTTGGCTTTTTCAGCGGCTTCTCGCAGCCGCTGGAGAGCCATTTTATCGGTTGCTAGGTCAATTTTCTCTTGCTTTTTGAAGTTTTCTATCATCCAGAGGACGATGCAGTTGTCAAAGTCATCTCCACCTAGATGGTTGTTACCGCTTGTGGCTTTGACTTCAAAAACGCCATCACCGAGTTGCAAAACGGAAACGTCGAAGGTACCGCCGCCTAAGTCAAATACCAGGATGCGCTGTTCTTGATCTTGTTTATCCAGTCCGTAGGCAAGTGCAGCTGCTGTGGGTTCGTTGATGATCCGTAGAACTTCCAGACCGGCAATGGTTCCAGCATCTTTTGTGGCTTGCCGCTGGGCATCTGTAAAGTAGGCAGGTACGGTGATTACTGCCTGATCTACTTGTTCGCCCAGAAAGTTTTCGGCATCCTGCTTGAGTTTTTGCAGGATCATCGCGGAGATTTCCTGAGGGGTGTAGTTGCGTCCCCGAATCTGAACATCAACGGTATCGTCCCGACCTTTAATGCAGGTGTAGGGTACGCGCGATCGCTCTATTTCGGTGTCATCCCAGCGGCGACCGATAAAGCGTTTGATGCTGTAAACTGTGTTTTCCGCATTGGTTACAGCTTGCCGCTTTGCCAGTTGTCCTACTAAGCGATCGCCCCCTTTCCCAAATCCCACCATACTAGGGGTCGTTCTTCCACCTTCTGTGTTAGAGATGACGATCGGTTGACCCCCCTCTAAAACAGCCACGCAACTATTGGTCGTGCCGAGGTCGATGCCAATGACTTTTCCCATAGCTAGCTGTAGTGAAGGTGTGCAAGAAGATTTGTTGAGTAACCGTTAAATTGTTTACCTTGGACGATTCTGACTTCGCCCAAGATTTCCATCAACTTGATTGTAATTACTAATGCCAATAAGCGTCGATCCAGTGCGTCAAAGTCCATTAACTTTCCTGCTCTGACCGATTGCCTTCCTCTGAGGGTACCACGGGGTCACGAGCCGCAGCAACTTTAACTAGGGCGTGGCGCAAGACGCGATCGCCTATAAAGTATCCCCGCACCAGCTGTTCGATCACGGCTCCTTCTGGATATTCATCAGTTGGTTCGCGCATCACCGCTTCGTGGAGATTCGGATCAAATTCTTGTCCTTCCGGACGCATTGGAGATACTCCAATGCGCTTGAGTCCGTCTGCCAGCTGTTTGTATACCCCTTGGTAGCTTTTGTGAATGCTCCATTCTCCGTCTGTTTGGGGTTTGATTTGCGATCGCGCCCTTTCAAAATTATCTACCACTGGCAGTAATTCTGTTATCATGGCGCGTTTTACTTGCACCTCCGAGTCTTCTTTTTCTTTGAGGTTCCGCTTGCGGAAATTTTCAAAATCTGCCGCAATCCTCATATACTGCGTTTTGAAAGACTCGCACTGCTGGGTGCGCTCTTCCAGCTGCGCTCTGGTTGCCTCTAGTTCCCGCTTCAATGCCTCACTAGCAGATGAATCGCCCTCTTGTGCGTTTTGATCGGCTTCGGCTTCCCTTGATGTTGCAGAGGCTTCTGGTACCGCATCAGATACTTGGTCGCCTTCTACTTGCACGTCTAAATCCAGTTCTCCACTCATGTTTCCTGTTTCAGATAATGGTTCATTCCCCATTCCCTCTACCACCATTGGGTCATCAACCCGAAGTGAAGTGTTATCTTGCTGATTTTCTTCCTCGTTCATTCGGCTCTCATCCCAAGTTTTGAGACTGCTCACACTTGCTTGTTTGTTAGTCCTGTCTTGACTATCGCCCGTACCATCTTATGATAAGGAATCTGGGTCAGTGGCCCGCAGCCGGAGTAGATCGGAATAATTGGTAAAAGGGTGCGACAGGAACCTCCTTTTTCTAGAATAGTGTTCCAGGGCATCATGCCAACACTTTTGGACACTGCGATCGCTTTACTTGTCTAAAACTAACAAGTTATGCAACCGATATCAGGGCGCTTTTATTGGCACTTGAGCCAACCTACTCCCTCCGCTGGCATTTGGGCGTAATACGCTAGTATAAACTGGACTTGTGTAACATTAGTGTAACGAATCCGCTTATGCCCATGAATTAAGCGCGCCTACCAGATACGAGAATCTAGACATTCCACTATGGTTTTATTGCAAAATAATATATTAAAACAATCTTGCTCGTAATACTGGGCTTTTGGCTATCATCGAGAATGTTGCATCCCTAGACAAATAAAAGCGTTTGTGCTGACACCAATATTTAAGCCATCCCGGAATCAAAATCCTCCGGCTTGTCTTACATCTTAAACTTACAGCACCGTTCTACAGGTATTACTGCTTACTACTCTTGAAAGCACCATCTGCTTTGAAAGCGGTGCTTTTCCCATAAAAGCACCGTAACCGCTCAAAATGGATGAAGGCATGGTCTTTAATACTGCTGCCTGGAACAGCCCCAACTTGGTTGCCCAACAACAAAGTAGTTTTAACTGAAAAATTGCAATTTTGCTGATCGTTTTGGGAACAATCTGTAATATAAGGTATGATCGCGCCTCTATGACTCAATCTTCACCACGAAATCGCGCCCTTGCTGTCCGCAACGAATTTTCGCCCTTCGGCATGAAGGTGATTCAGCAGGGCTTAGTTGATGCCGACCAGATGCGGCAGGCTATGGTCGAAAGCCGGAAGTCTGGTAGACCCCTAACAGAAGTCCTAGAATCGATTACAGGGCGGGCTTTGCCCCCAGATTTACTGCGCCAATACAAAAAACAACAGCTGTTTGAGCTAAAAATACTTTACGGTGTGGAATCGCTAGATCCGGAAATCAGCCAGATTCCGACTGGGCAGCTGCGCGCTTTGATTGAAACCCTGATTCCAATTGATATTTGTAGTCGCTATCAACTGGTGCCATTATCCAAAAACGACTCCGAGCCGCCCTCTGTGCTAGTGGCAATGGTCGATCCCGATAATCTAGCCGCTCAAGACGACCTTAACCGCATCTTGCGACCTCAAGGAATTGGGTTGCAGCGAATGGTGATTACGCGGGAAGACTATTTGCATCTGATTAACCAATATCGAGATGAAAAAGTAAAAAACGAGGAAGCAGCTCGACTTCAAAAGCAGACTGATGTCTCAGACGTTATTGAAAGTTTTGGCGTTTTAGAAGATGCACCTGATGAAGATGATGGTGACATCAGTAAGGAGCAGGCAGAAGATAAACCGATCATTAACTTGGTCAATAAAATCCTCCTCAAGGCTCTGCAAGAAAAGGTTTCAGACATTCACGTTGAACCCCAAGAAGAATACTTACGCATTCGCTTTCGTAAAGATGGGGTGTTACAGCAAGCCTTCGATCACTTGCCCAAACAAATCATCCCAGCTGTCACTGCCCGCTTCAAAATTATTGCTGAGCTAGACATCGCCGAGCGGCGGATGCCTCAAGATGGTCGTATCCGGCGGGTGTTTGAGGGACGCAAAGTTGACTTTCGGGTGAACACCTTACCTAGTCGCTACGGTGAAAAGGTAGTATTGCGGATTTTGGATAACTCTGCTACTCAGCTGGGTTTGGATAAATTAATTTCCGATCAAGAATCCCTAGATATTGTCAGAGAGATGGCAAGCCGTCCCTTTGGCTTAATTTTGGTGACAGGGCCAACCGGGTCTGGTAAGTCTACCACCTTATACTCAGTTTTGGCAGAACGGAACGATCCGGGAATTAATATCAGTACGGCGGAAGACCCGATCGAGTATGCCTTGCCGGGGATTACTCAGGTGCAGGTGATTCGAGAAAAGGGAATGGACTTTTCTTCGATTTTGCGGGCGTTCATGCGACAAGACCCGGATGTGATTCTGGTGGGCGAGACGCGGGACAAAGAAACGGCAAAAACGGCAATTGAAGCAGCACTTACCGGACACTTGGTACTGACAACGCTACACACCAATGATGCAGCCGGTGCGATCGCTCGCTTAGACGAAATGGGCATCGAGCCATTCATGGTATCCGGTTCCTTGATTGGAGTCTTAGCACAACGTCTGATGAGGCGCGTTTGTAGCGATTGTCGCGATTCCTATACCCCCAGCAAAGCTGAACTGGAGCGATTTGGTCTATCGGCTTCTAACCTTGAAGATATTACCTTCTACAAAGCCAACACCTTAGCACCCGATGAAGCTAAGGAAGCCAAAGCCCAAGGCAACTTATGCCAAAAATGTAATGGTATTGGCTACAAAGGTCGCGTAGGTGTCTATGAAGTCATGCGCGTGACCGAGGAGCTGCAAACCTTAATCAGCCAAGGTGCGCCCACAGAGCGCATAAAAGAACTGGCTGTGGAACAGGGAATGAAGACCTTGTTGGCATACAGCTTACAGCTGGTACGCGAAGGCCATACCACTCTTGAAGAAGTAGAACGGGTAACGTTTACTGATGCCGGTCTGGAGGCAGAACTTAAAGCCAAGCGCAAGAGCGGTCTTGAGTGTAAAACTTGCACTGCTGAGTTAAAACCAGAGTGGTTAGATTGTCCTTACTGTATGACACCTCGCTTTGCAGACTAAACGCACTAAACAAACTAGCAATTAGCAATTAGCAACGGACAAACAAAGGAGACAGCCTAATGGAATTAATGATTGAAGACTTGATGGAGCAACTCATCGAAATGGGTGGCTCAGATATGCACCTCCAAGCAGGAGCGCCAGTATACTTCCGCATCAGTGGGAAATTGACCCCTATCGGTACCGAGCCGCTTCCCCCCCAAGAGTGCCAGAAACTAATTTTTAGTATGCTGAACAACACGCAGCGTAAAGATTTGGAACAAAACTGGGAACTGGATTGCTCTTATGGGGTAAAAGGTTTAGCTCGCTTCCGGGTCAATGTTTACAAAGAACGGGGTTACTACGCAGCGTGTCTGAGAGCTTTGTCTTCTAAAATTCCTAACTTTGATCAACTGGGTTTGCCAGATGTTGTACGGGAATTGACTCACAGACCGAGGGGATTGGTACTGGTGACAGGACAGACGGGTTCCGGGAAAACCACCACTCTCGCTGCGATGATCGACTTGATCAACCGGACGCGGGCGGAACACATCTTAACAGTGGAAGACCCGATTGAATATGTTTTCCCGAACATCAAGAGCTTGTTTCACCAGCGTCAAAAAGGCGAAGATACCAAGAGCTTCGCTAATGCCTTGAAAGCGGCGCTCCGGGAAGACCCAGATATTATTCTGGTGGGGGAAATGCGCGACCTGGAGACGATTTCTCTAGCAGTTTCAGCCGCTGAAACTGGTCACTTGGTGTTCGGTACGTTGCACACCAGCTCAGCAGCTGGCACCATCGACCGGATACTGGACGTGTTTCCTCCAGAGCAACAGCCGCAAATCCGCGCTCAGTTGTCTGGTTCATTGTTGGCAGTCTTCAGCCAATGTTTGGTGCCTAAGCATAACCCGAAAGCCGGTGAATATGGTCGGGTTATGGCTCAGGAAATTATGCTTGTGACACCTGCGATCGCTAACTTGATTCGAGAAGGCAAAACCGCTCAAATTTACTCGGCAATCCAGACCGGAGCAAAATTGGGGATGCAGACGATGGAACAGGCTCTAGCTAACTACGTTAAAGCTGGTTCCATCTCCTTTGAAGCGGCGATGGGCAAATCGTCTAAACCTGACGAACTACAGCGGATCATCGGTGCAGCTCCAGCCGGAGCCAAAGCAGGCGCTCGATAATTAAAGGATGAAGGCTGAGGAATGAAGGCTAAAGAAAGAAAGGAAGAACAAAAAAGAATCAACTCTCAATCAGATTCTTCCATCTAGCTTTATCTTTCCCAATTCTGACCTTCATCCTACCGTAACAGGCGATATGCGATCGCCTTTCATTCTCTCATTAACCTTTCTTCTCTCATCCAGAGGTGAGCTATGCCTACCTACATTGCTGATGTGCGTGACTCTACAGGAGCCGCTAAAAAAGACAAAATTGTTGCCGACTCCGTTGCTAATGCGCGTGATGCCTTTCGCGAAAAGTGGGTTTCTGTTGGAAATATTAGAGAAAGTAAAAGCTTTGACATCAGCAAATTAAGCCTGGAAGACATTAAAACTTCCTTAGCCTCAGTTACAGTCAAGGACAAAGCCGTCTTTTCCCGTCAATTTGCCGCTATGGTGAATGCGGGTGTGGCTATTGTTAGATGTCTGGGCGTTTTATCTGAGCAATGCAGCAATCCTAAGCTGAAAAAAGCTTTAGTGGAAATTAGCGCTGAGGTGCAGCAGGGTGTCAATCTCTCTGATGCCATGCGTAAACATCCGGAGTGCTTCGATAATCTCTACGTCAGTATGGTACAAGCTGGTGAGGTTGGAGGTGTCCTTGATGAGGTACTCAACCGCTTAGCCAAGGTACTAGAGGATATGGCGCGACTGCAAAACCAAATCAAAGGGGCTATGGCTTACCCAATGGCTGTGGGATTTTTGGCAGTCGTTGTATTTATCTGTATGACGGTGTTTTTGATCCCAATTTTTGCAGGCATTTTCCAAGATTTGGGAACAGAATTACCCGCGCTAACTTTGTTCATGCTGTGGATCAGCGGAATTCTTAGAAGTTGGAGGATTATCATTCCCATAGCTGCTGTGATAATTATCTCCATCGTCTACAGATGGTACTACAAGACACCCGTTGGTCGTCTGACTATGGATCGTTTTTTCTTGAAAATGCCGCTGTTGGGTGACTTAAATGAAAAATCATGCGTCGCTCGTTTTTGCCGCATTTTTGGCACCTTGACTCGTTCTGGGGTGCCAATTCTAACTTGTATGGACATTGTTAGAGATACGGCCGGAAACCAGGTAATTGCGAATGCAGTGGATGCAGCTAAGCTGGACATTCAACAGGGTGGCATGATGAGCTTAGCTTTGCAAAAAGAGCAGGTTTTCCCAGTTCTAGCAATTCAAATGATTAGTATTGGGGAAGAAACTGGTCAGTTAGATGCCATGATGATGAAAGTGGCAGACTTCTATGAAGATGAGGTGGAGCAAGCTGTGAAAGCACTCACCAGCATTCTCGAACCTATCATGATGGTAGTGTTAGCCGGGATGGTAGCGGTGATTTTGCTGTCAATGTATCTACCGATGTTTGCAGTGTTTGACAAACTAGGCTAAATAAAAAGGCAAAAGGCAAAAGGCAAAAGAAAGGATGAAGGGTAAAATAGATTTTGATATTTATTTGAAATCCAATATTTCTGATTTTTTGTGTCTTTTGTCTTATGCTTTTTGAGGGACATAATCAAAAATGTTCCGAGATAAAATTCAAAATAAAAATATGTCTGTTAAACAATCCCATTACGAAGCTAGTTTGGCGGAGTACAGTAACCACTCAGGCGCGATCGCATTGCTCAAGCAGTACCGCCCATATCTAGAGATGATTCCTAGTATGCGGCGAGCTGACGAAAGCGCGATCGCTATACCTCTGCCAATAGTGCGTATTCGCCACAACGTACCAAAGGGAGATATCGGCGTTGTCACGCACACAGATGAAGCAATTCGCCTGCCTTCTGATGTCGCAATTTTGATGTGCGATCCAGAGTGGAAAATCAAAATGGGGGTGGAAATATTTATCTTTATCCACCGTCCTCAAGAAGACTTTTCCGACTTGCTGAGTCGCTGGCGGCAAACTCAAGTTTGGCTAGATAAAGATTATGAATGGGTGATGCCTCACCGATATAAGCACATTTTCAGCGAGGGTGCACAAAAGATTTATCCCCTATTCGTAGTCTTTGAAGAAACTCCAGAAAGGATTAAGCGGGGCTTAATGGGGGCAAGCTTCCCCTTTGTCATCCAGACACCAACCTTGGATATTGAAGAGGAGACATCGGAAACCTTCTTGCCGAAAAGTCCACCAGCTTCATAAAGGCAAAAAGTAACAAAAGCTAATTGCTAATGCTAATAAAAAACAATTAGCAATTAGCTTTTTGCCTTTCTATTTTACAAATTGCGGCATGACTTCGGCAGCGGTAAACAAACCGTAGATGCCTCGCCGATGCAACGCTACGCCAGCTTTGAGATAACCGAAGGCAGGTCCGCAAACATTTGCTGCCATACTGGTTTCATCCCCAAGGGTGAAGGTATGGGTGGAAATTTTGCCCTCAAAGGTGCGTCCCGTTACTTGGACATTAGTGCTGAGCGGTTTTTTGGGATTGCGGGTATCAACAACGCCGCCCACTGTGACGCGATCGCGTTCAACAATTCCCGCTAGTTCCAGCATCACATCATCGGCGTGTTCCATATTCTCCAGAGTCAGGATGCCATTGGTTTCATCCAACAACGCTTCCACCTCGCGATCGCTCATCCCTCTGGCGCGTTCCACATCGTAACCTGGTAAATGGGCAATATCCTCGCGGATAGTCGCCCGGTAAGCTTCCCAATTGGCAATTCCTACCCCAAACGTAATTTTGACGCTGTGGATTTCTGAATAACTCTGCGCGGCTAAGGCAGCTGCCGCCGTCAACAAGCCCGGTGTCGCACCGCAGCCAGTCATATAAGTAATACCAGCCGCTTGCAGCTCCTCAGAGAGCGCTAACATCTGTTGGACGGCACTCGTGCGCTTCATAGCATCTACCAGAACACCCCGCCAACCTGACTGGATAAATTGCTGCGCCACAGATGCCATAAAGGTGTTGGGTAAATTTGGCAGGGCCAGAAAATAGCCATCCACGGGGTTTGCTTGTTCAATTAAATCTTGAATGCTCTGGCTGCTGAGGGTGCCTGCTGACTCTAAATAACCAAGCGAACCTTGAGCTTGATAAGTCGCAATGCTGGCATCTGGATCTAACCCTGCGGCAGCGTAGGCATAGCCTTTCTGGTCAGCAGCCGCCACCAAAATCATCTCGCGTTTTGGTGCAAGAACTCTGGCAGCAGCCTGCCCCAGTCCCCCGAAGCCCAGAACGCCCACTCTAATAGGATTAGGGTTTTCCTCCCCTCTCCCTTGATAAGAGAGGGGCTGGGGGTGCAAGCTAGTTGGATTGATGGAAACACTCATAGCGTCTTACCGAAACTGAACAAACTTTAATTATCTAGGCTGATTGACCCAATCCCAAAATCGATCCAAGACCTGAAATTTGTTCATAAAGAACAAACAAATTTTTTCCCTATTCCAACCATGAGGATTTATTCTTACCAACTCCTAAATTCCCAGTCTCATTGACTAGGTATTATTGCTATTCATCTGCCAAGCTCTGGGATCAAGATGCTTGTAAGCTTTTTTACCAGATTTTGAAATAATTCTCTATCTTGACGGAGATGTAAAGTTAAGCGACACTGACAAATAATAAAAGCACGACTCGCTCAAATCATTAAGTTATGTTACCTTTTGCGTCGCTTTGATTCAATCGAACAACATTAATTTAGTGAGATGCCCCTGAGTCAGTCCCTAGAAAGATGTCTTATACGGCAACATCAGCACTATGGTTATTGCCGCCGCCTAACTTCTTGGATTTCTTAAGCAATGAGCATGGAATCATTAGAGTTTGTCATTTATCCGGATGGACGGGTGCAGGAAAAAGTCACGGGAATCATCGGGGCCTCCTGCTCTGAAGTGACTGCCGCCATTGAAGCGCAGCTTGGTGTGGTACTCACTAATGAGCCAACTTCGGAATTTTTTGCCTTAGCTGTTGAGCAAAATGCGGTGGCGACAACCCAAGCCACTTATAGCGAATGGTAATTTTTTTGTTTAATCCATCTTTATTCATTTGAAAAAACCGCCATGTCACACTTTAGCAACATCAAAACTCAAATCCGTAACCTTTCTTCTTTAGAAGCTGCTTTGACAGACTTGGGAATTGACTGGAAATCTGGTCCTAGCACAGTACGAGGCTATCGCGGTCAGACCCGTACTGCCGAAGTTGTCATTGAGCAGGACAATGGTTCTGACCTCGGCTTTAGCTGGAATGGTCAAGAATACGAACTGGTCGCTGACCTACAGTATTGGCAGCAAGTCGGGTCTGTGGATCGTTTTCTTAATAAAATAACTCAGCGTTACGCTTACCATACGGTTATCAAAGAATCTGCTAACCAGGGCTTTCAAGTTGCTGAGCAAAAACAAAATGAAGATGGTTCTATCCGCCTAGTCGTGCAGCGCTGGAGTGCCTAATGTCTGAGGAAGCACCCTCTGGGATAGAGCAGACTCCTGGGCGTTCTGGTCTAGAGCCAGAGTTAGGTGGTATTTGGCGGGATGCACCGGAACGTTCTGGTTTGGAGCCGGAGTTAGGTGGCAACCTGCGACAAAAGGGAGTCTATGTTGACGAAATAGTTTGTATTGGTTGTAAGCACTGCGCCCATGTTGCCCGGAATACATTTTATATTGAGCCAGACTATGGGCGATCGCGTGTAGTTCGCCAGGATGGAGATTCAGAAGAGGTAGTTCAAGAAGCCATTGATACCTGTCCTGTTGATTGCATCCATTGGGTCGATTACACGGAGCTGAAAAAGCTCGAAGAAGAGCGGCAGTATCAAGTCATACCCATCGCTGGATTTCCGATTGACCATGCTGTTACTGCTACCAAAAAGCGGCAGCAAAAGCTCAAGAAAAAGCAAAAGTCAGCTAATTAGCAAAGCTCGCGCACATGGCTGTCTTCCTAAAAAACCCTCAACCGCAGTTGGCTGTTGAGGGTTTTTAGCTTCATAAGCTGTGGTGTCTTTTTGCGGGGTAAGTGGTTGGATAACTGCTATAGCCTCCAACTGAACTAATATTTGAAATTAATCTATGATTAGATAAAATTTTTGAACAGCAATAATTATTAATTAAAGTTTATTGAAAAATGCGATCGCCGTGACAGCTTTTTTAACTTTAGGCAGAAAATTCTCTTTCCCAAAACCTTAAACCATTGGTTTGAGGCGATTTCAAAGATGCGATCGCTGTGCCAGTTTTGTTAGCTGGGCAGCGAAAAAAGTGATATTAGCTACCTATTACTTGCAGCGATCGCCGCGAAAATTGCTTAAATTGGTTAGTGTTAGCGGGTGCGATCGCGTATTTTCCCCATTGTTGAGCATAGTTCTAGATGCCAGGATATTAATACCTTAGGTAACTTTTAGGGCTTTATGCAGACAATCTCCGAATATGAAATCCAATCGGGGTGCGTGTCACCTTCTTGAGAGAAAAATTAGGCTAGGAAAGAAGTCTACCTCCCAAGGATCTGATGACTCCAGAAGAGCAAGCACAACTGCAACAGAGCATTGATACCATTGCTCAGATTCTCTATCGCAATACCCCTGCCGAGCAGTTGCAAACCTGACTGCCTGACACATCTTTGTAGATGCTTGGTAGATCAAGGGTGACAGGTTAATGAACGGATGCGAGAGAACCAAATCTGGTCATAGAAATCATGCTCAGCCCGTTTAGAT